>DASYZR010000078.1 GCA_035945995.1 bacterium | reverse complement strand
GCTGACGGCCGCGGCAACCGTGGCCATGCTGCCGGTCGTCATTATCGGGCTTGGGGCCCAGAGGCGCATTCTGCAAGGCCTGACGATGGGCGCCGTGAAGTGACCTCGGGTTGGAGGTGAGCCTGTGGATTACCGTGTGGGCTTCATCGGGCTGGGGACGATCGGCTTCCCCATTTGCCGGAACCTCGCCCAATCGGGCGCCGACGTGGCGGCCTATGATGTGAACCCGCGCGCCGACCGGGCGCACGCGCTCGGCGCCGCCGGTGTCCGCATGGCGGCGTCCCTGGAGGACGTTGCCAGGGACCGGAACGTGATCGTGACGGTCCTTCCGGACTCCGCGGCGGTCGAAACAACCCTGCTGAACCCGGAACTTTTCGAGCGCATCGAGCGGGGAACGGTCTGCGTCGAGATGAGCTCCGGTTACCCGACTACGACCATCCGGATCGGACGCAGTCTCGGCGCGCGGGGTGTGTCGATGATCGATGCGCCGATCTGCAACGGCAGCGTCGCAGGCGCGTATGAGCGTCGGATCACACTCTGCGTCGGGGGTGACGCCGCCGTCCTCGAACAGGTCCGGCCGATGCTGGGGCTGATAGCAAAGACCTTCATCCACGTGGGCCCGCTTGGGTCCGGACATGCGGTCAAGATCGTCAACAACGCCATCCTGATGGGATTCAGCGCCCTTGTTGAGGAGGCCATGGCGCTCGGTGTCGCGTACGGGATCGAGGGAGAGAAGCTCACCTCGACCCTGCGCGAGTGCTCGGCGGCCAATGTCCAATTTGACGCCGTGTCTCGAAGGGTGCTTCGCGCCCCGGACGGCGAGGTCGTGTTCCAGCTATATCTTGCCGCCAAGGATCTACGCTACGCGAGCGCGCTCGCGGGTGAGCTGGGCTCGGTCCACCTTGTCGCCGACGCGCTGCACAATCTCTACGAGATCGCGGAGCGCGTCCTTGGGCCGGCGGTTGAAGCGGATACGGCCGCCTGGAATCTGGTGCAGAGGCTTGACGCGCGGCGGCGACGCGGCCGCCGTGATGAACTCCACGCGCCACGCCGCGATGCCCGGCCCGAGGTGTGATGAGGAGGTAAAGTCGATGGCGTCGACGCCGCGGTTGCTGCTAATCGGGATGGACGGAATGAACCTGCCGCTGCTGCGGCGCTTCGCGTCGGAAGGGAGCCTGCCGACCTTCTCGCAGCTCATGGCGGGTGGGTCGACCAACCGGCTGCTCCCGGCCTTGCCCGCCTGGACGCCGAACAACTGGGCCACGATCATCACCGGCACGACCCCGGGGAGCCACCACTTGGGCGGATGGACGCTGCGCCGCAAGACCGATGGATGGGACGCGCCGCGACTGGAGTCATGGGACTCGCGAATCATCGGAGATACCGAGACGATTTGGCACGTCGCCGAGGAAGCCGGGCTGCGGACCCTCGTGCAGTTCTATCCGGTGGCGGTGTGGCCCTCGCCGCTTCGGCGCGGGTACATCGTCGCGCCCGGGTTCCATGACGCGCCATTCGCGATCGCGATGCCGATGCGATACCTGGCGACGCGACAGGAGGACGTTCAGGCGCACATCGAGCAGGTCGGGGCCGTCGCGCGGGAACGGACGACAGACCTTGCGGAGATGGGCGCACCGCCCGGGACGAGCGTCGTGCGGCTGAGGCTTGCCGACGGATGGACGAACGCTCCGGCAGGCGCGCTGGCGGCCGAGCTACCAATCGTCCTCAAGACTGGCGAAACCGAGTCTGCCCACCTGCTCGTCGTTCCCGACGAACAGGGGCGCACGTTCACCCGCGTGGCCGTGTGCGCGGAGCGGAACGGTCTGACCGCTGTCGCCGACCTCACGCCGGGGGCGTGGTCGCGCTTCGTCCACTGCCGCCTCGGCGCGGCGCGCACGGAGGTGGCGATGCGGTATCGCCTCCTGCGGGCCGACCCCGCCGCAGGAACATTGTACCTGTGCCGGACAGAGGCCTACGCTACCCGCGGCTTTGCCCACCCGGACGGCCTGGATGACGAGCTCACGGAAGCCTGCGGGCCCTTCTACGACTGGCCGACCATCGACCCGACGCTCGGCCCGGCGGAGCTCGACACCTTCGCGAGCGACATGCAGTATCAGGGCGAGTGGCAAGTCAAGGCGGCCCGATACCTGCTCGAACGCTGGGGATGGGATCTCCACTTCTCCCACTGGCACCTGTTCGATCACATCAACCACCCGACGGTCAACCCCGCGGACCCGGACGGTCCGAACTACGATGCCAAGCGCGGGGAGTGGATGATCGAGTGTCAGCGCCGCATCTACCAGGTAGCAGACGGCGTCCTTGCTCAGTTCCTCGAGCTGGCGGGCCGCGAGACCCTCGTGTGCGTCACCTCCGATCACGGGATGGCGCCGGCCCACCGGTGGGCCGACGTGCCGGCGCGGTTGGCGGAGGCCGGCCTGCTCGTGTACCGGGGCGGCGGCCGCACGGTCGATTGGCGCCGCTCGGCCGCCTACACTCAGGCCGATCGCGGTTCTGAGGTCTACGTCAACCTTCGTGGCCGGGAGCCGGAGGGTATCGTGGCGCCGGAGGAATACGAGCGAGTGCAAGAGGCGATCGTGGACGCGCTGCTCGGCTGGCGCGACCCGGGCACGGGGAAACGGCCCGTTGCGGTCGCGCTCAAGATCCAGGACGCGCAGATCATCGGGTACTGGAACAGCGACGACAACGGTGATGTCGTGCTGACGTTCAACCGGGGCTACGGCTGGGGGCCGCCCCTCGACGGGCGGACCGCGGGGCCCGGGAAAGAAGCGCTCCACGGCTCGCAGATCCCGACGTCGGAGACGACGCACTTCACTAACTTGGCGTGCTTCATTCTTGCGGGGCCAGGCATCAGGGTGGGCTACGAGCGAGACTGGCGGCGCTACGGCCTGATGCGCATGGTCGATCTCGCGCCGACGCTCGCGCATCTCCTCGGCCTGCGGCCGCCGCGGCACTCGACCGGTGCGGTGTTGACGGATCTCTTCGAGCGGTGACGGGCGGGCGCACCACTCCTGGATGACGGCACGTCAGGCAAATCTTCGCCACGAGGTGACGCGATGAAAAGGAGACGGAACGGCACGATGCTGCAGTCGGGCCATGCTCCTCGCGGGGTCACCCGGAGAGAGTTGCTGCGGCGTACCGGTACCGCCGCGGGCGCGGCAGTCCTTTCCAGCTCGCGAGGGTGGTTCGCCGGAGTGCTGTCCCCGGCTACCGCGCGCGCCGCCTCGGCAACCGCGCCGAGGGGCGGCGGTACGCTCAAGATGGGCCGCCCCACGGACGTGGCGAACTTCGATCCATTTTACGTTGTCGAGGACAACTTCTCTATGGAGCGCACGCTCTACGACAGCCTGGCGCGCTACGATCCCCACGGCAGGCTGATCCCCCAGCTGGCGGAGTCGTGGGAACCCTCCAAAGACGGCCTGAGCCTCCGGGTGACGCTGCGGAATGGCGCCGTCTTTCACAGCGGGCGCGAGGTACGCGCGTCCGATGTTGCCTTCAGCGTGCGGCACGCTCAGGAGAAGAGGGCCGGCTCACAGCTGCGGGTCCTGTACAACTTGGTCACGGACGTGGAGACGTCCGACGAGCGCACGGCCGTGCTCCGTTTTCGCCGCCCGTACCCCGCGATGCACGACCTCCTCGAGCTGACCTACGTGCTCGATGAGCAGGTGGCGACCGACCTCAAGGCAAAGCCGGCGGGCTCGGGCCCGTTCATGGTGGAGAGCTGGCAGCCGGGCAACGAGTTGGTGCTCAAGCGCAACCCGCACCACTGGGACGCTCCCCGTCCCTATCTCGACGGGGTGATTCAGCGCGCGATCCCCGACGCGCAAAGCTTGGTCGCCGCGTTGCAGGCCGGAGACGTCGACCTGATCTGGAACTACCCGCTGCCCTTCTACACCCAGCTCAAGCGCGACTCGCGGTTCCGGGTCGACAGCGGTATTACCGGTGCCAACTACTACGACGTGACATTGAACGTCACGCGGGCGCCGCTCACGGACAAGCTGGTCCGACAAGCCATCAACCACGCGATCGACCGGAAGCAGTTCGTCGAGACCGTACTGTACGGCGCCGTCACCCCGACGCAGGTCCCGTTTCCATCGTACTCGATCGCGTACTTCCGTGAACTCGCCGACCGCTATCCGTACGATCTCGACAAGGCGCAGGCCTTGCTCGCCAAGGCCGGCGTCTCCAGCGTATCCTTCAGCGCTGTTGCAAGCGCCCAGGTTCTGCCGGGCTTCGTGCCGCTGGCAGAGATCATGCAGGCCTCGTTGAAGAAGATCGGGATCACCATGACGATCATGAACCTCGAGGCGGCGCGTTACTGGGATCTCGACCACTCCTCGAACTTCCAGATGCTCATGCACAATTACGGCCGGGCGAACCTGGACCCCGATACAACCCTGGGGACGACCGTGGCGTGGCGCCCAGGCACCAACATCGGGAAGTTTTCAGACCCGAAGTACGCCCAGCTCGTCACCCAGGCCGGATCAGCCACGAACCCGACGGTACGCAAGACGCTCTACCGGAAGATCGTAGAAATAATCCTCGACGAGTGCTGGGATCTGCCGATTGCCGCCGTACCGTCGCCCTGGGCGATGGCCCAACGGGTCAAGGGGTTCGCCTACGACCGCTCCGGGTACGCCATCCTGGCCGGCACGTCGCTTAGAGGTTAGCCGCCACGCAGCGGGCAATGGCCTTGGGGTGCTCCCCCGGGGGCACCGGCCGGCACCGTGATGGCGTGGACTGGACCGAGACGCCGGAGAGGCGGCCGTGTCACGGTACCTGATCGGACGTCTGGGGCAGATGTTGGCAGTGCTCGTGCTGACGTCCATGGCGCTCTTTCTGCTCATCCGCCTCCTGCCGGGCGATCCCGCCCTCGTCTACGCGGGGGAGAACGCAACCGACTCGGTCCTCGCGGCGATCCGGCGCGAGATGGGGTTTGATCGTCCGTTGCCGATGCAGTACGCGATCTGGACCGGGCACGTCCTCGGCGGCGATCTCGGGCGCTCGTTTGTCAGCGATTATCCGGTGACGGGCCTGCTCGCCCAGCGGCTACCGGCGACGATGGCGCTCACCGCCGCCGCGCTCGTCCTCGCGGTCGCCGTCAGCATCCCCATGGGCACGCTCGCGGCGCTTCGGCGGGGGTCGCCCGCGGACTATCTCGTCACCGGCCTGACCGGCCTGGGGCTCGCGGTGCCGACGTTTTGGCTTGGATTCATGCTGATCCTCATCTTCGCGATCATGCTCCACTGGCTGCCGTCGTCCGGGACGACTGGGCTTCTCCGGCCGGGCGCGTATTTCTCGCACCTCGTGCTGCCGGCGGTCACACTCGCAGTACCGCAGGGCTGTGCGCTCGCTCGGTTCGTGAAATCGGCTCTCCTTGATATCCTGAACCGCGACTACGTGCGCACGGCCAAGGCGAAAGGCGTGCCCGGCGTGCGCCTCCTGCTACGCCACGAACTGCGGAACGCGCTGGTGAGCATCGCGACGGTCATCGGGCTCAACATTGGCCGCCTGCTCGGCGGCGCCGTTATTATCGAATCGGTATTTGCGTGGCCGGGCGTCGACCGGTTGCTGCTCGAGGCTATTCTCAACCGGGACTACGCAGTCGTACAAGGCGCGTTGCTCGTCTTCATCCTCCTCTTCATGGCTGTCAACCTGATCACCGACCTGTTGTACGCGGTCATCGATCCGCGCATCCGGTTGGGTGGGGGCGCGGCGGTGTGATCGCGCGCGAACGGCGAACGCGCAGGATCCTGGGGCGATGGGGCCGCAGTCCGATGGCCGCGGCCGGGATTCTGATGATCGTCTTCCTTCTCGCATTCGTGCTGGGCGCACCCCTGGTGTGGCGGCTCGACCCGACAGCGATTCATCGTGGTCTCATGCTCGCGCCGCCAAGCCACAGATTCCCCTTCGGGACCGATGAGCTCGGCCGCGACCTTCTCGCACGCGTGGTCGCCGGCGCCCGCATTTCGCTTCTGGTCGGCAGTACCGCGGCCTTACTTGGAGGCGTCTTCGGTGTGGCCTCCGGCCTGTTGGCCGGCTACTTCGGGCACACCCTGGATGCCGTGGTGATGCGGACATGGGACGCGTTGCTGGCGTTTCCCGGTGCGCTCCTGGGAATCGCTGCCGCGACGGCGATCGGCGCCGGCCTGAGCAGCGTGGTGATCGCCGGTGCCCTAACCGGCCTGCCGTTCTTCTCGCGCCTCGTCCGCGCCGACACGCTTGTGGAAAAAGAGCGCGAGTACGTGATGGCGGCGAGGAGTCTCGGCGCGGGGCATTTGTGGGTGCTCGTGCGGCACCTACTGCCGAATACGCTGGCGCCCGCCCTTGTGCAGGCGTCAAACTTGGTGGGGCAGGCCATCCTGCTGGAGGCCGCTCTGTCCTTTCTCGGGCTCGGGATTCAGCCGCCGGAACCGTCGCTCGGAACGATGCTATATGAGGCCCGAACCTATCTCGGCGTGGCGCCCTGGTACTCGATCTCCCCCGGCGTCATGCTCGTCATTCTGGTGGTGGCGGTCAACTTTCTGGCGGACGGGCTCCACGAGCTGATGTTGCCGGGTCGCGGGTGATGAAGCCGGCGAGGCGATTCGGACTCCTGACCCGCGCAATGGTAATGCGACTTCGGGAGACCTGCCAGAGCCAGCGCAGTCCCGGCGATCCAAAATTTGAATGAAAATCGGGACTCCTGGACCGACGATGATCTACCGAGACAGCCGACGGTGCCGAGCGTGCCCCAACGGTGGCCAAGGCGACCGGGAACCGGCCGTGTCGCCTCCAGCCAAACGAACTCGGCGGCGCTGCAGCGCTCTACGGGCCAGCCGGCATGTGGTGGCGCTCCGACGCTTCCCGCCAAGGTGAGATGCTCGCGCGCCGCCGCGAGGTCATTGGCCTCGAGGGCGAGCAACGCCAGTGCGCAGCGCACGACCTTCCTTCTTCACACCAGCGTAGGCCCTCGAAGAGGCGGAGGCTCTCCATGAACGCGGCGCGGGCGTGCGCCGTTGGGACACATGGACTTGCTGGAATCTGCCGCCAACTATCATTTGCGGCTATGCTTTTCGTGAAAACCAGGCGCAATAGACAGGCACCCGACAAGTGAACACCGGACGACTACCGCCGTTCGGTGACTGAGACCGTGGAACTTGCACGCGAGCGTGCGGGGTTCCGCCGGGCACGACGTCCGGTGCCGATCCTGCTGCAGCTCTCCTTGCTCGCTCCGGCGTCAGCGGCGAACGAAGGATACCAACCCAGGATCTCCGCGAGAGGCACCGTTTCACCGACGATCAGGACGGAGGGAGGCTCAAGCGACGCCGCAGCCGCAGCAGCCGCGATGTCCGACAGCGTCCCGGTCACGACACGCTGCTGCGGCGTGGCGCCGCGGTTCACGACCGCGGCGGGCGTCGAGGGCGGCGCGCCGCCCGCCATCAGCTGGCGGGCGATCCGGGACAACGTCCGATGCGCCATCAGCACGACCACGACCGGAATCCGCGCCAGGGCCCCCCAGTCGAGATCACTCGCTCCGGCGCACTCATGCCCGGTAACGACCGCAAACGCGGAGCCGAGGCGCCGGTGGGTGACCGGGATCCCCGCGTACGCCGGGACACCGATCGCCGACGAGATGCCGGGCACGATCTCGAACGGCACGCCGGCGGCCCGGAGTGCTTCGGCTTCCTCCGCGCCGCGGCCAAACACGAATGGGTCGCCGCCCTTGAGCCGCGCGACCCTGAGGCCGCGCCGTGCGCGGTCGATGAGGAGCGCGTTGATCTCCGCCTGCGGGGTGCCGTGCCCGGCTCCCTTCCCGACGAAGATCCGTTCGACGCTCACGGAGGGTTCGTCAAGCAGCGCCGGGTGCACGAGGCGATCGTAGACGACGACGTCGGACCGGCGCAGGAGGCGCCGCCCGCGCACCGTGATGAGCTCCGGATCACCGGGGCCCGCGCCCACGATGTACACGACCCCGCCTGACCCCGGCTCCGCGGGGCGGGACGGCGCGGGGCGAACGGCCCTCGGTGCGGTCGAAGGCTCCATTGCGTACCGATGCGTCGCCGCGGCTACGCTCACGGCGTCCCGACCGCGGCGTCGACGACCTCGCGGGCACGCCGCCGGGCCTCCTCGACGTTCCCCAGCCGGATCGGCCCCAGCAACTCGGCGTCGACCAGGCGGTACCAGAGCGCCGTGCGCCGAGACGGGTCGGGCTCGCGTGCCGCGATCTCTTCCCGCAGCCCGCCTAGCAAGTCCAAGAGCGCGGCGTATCCCGGGCCGATCTCGGCGGCAATCCGGTCGCGCAACCGCACCGCGAGCGCCGGACTGCGGCCGGCGGTGGAGATCGCCACTGTGAGCGCCCCCTGCCGGTGGATCGCAGGAGCGATGAAGTGGCAGAACGGCGCATCGTCCACCGCGTTCAGCAGCACGTGTTCAGCTTCAGCCTCGTCCCAGACGGCACGGTGCGCCGCCGCGTCGCCGTCGGCGGCAATGGCCAGAAACGCGCCGGCGAGATCGCCCCGGACGTAGGCGCGTTCACGGATCGTGATCCGGCGGGCGGCCGCGAGGCCGGCCAGTCCGGGCGTTACGGTCGGCGCGATCAACGTGACGTTCGCTCCGCAGTCCAGCAGGCCGCGGACCTTCCCCTCGGCCGCGGGGCCGCCCCCGAGCACCACGCACGGCCGGCCGCGGAGATCGAGAAATGCAGGATAGCATGGCCCCGCGTCTTGCCGCGCGGCCCGCGTAAAGTGCTCTGCGAGCGCCGCTACGACGGGCGCCATCTTCGTCTGCGCCGGTTCCACAGTGACCCGCACGCCGCGCTCTTCGAGCGCGCGGCGGCTGACCGGACCAACGGCGGCAACGGCCACCGACGTGTTCAAAGCCCCGCGCAGCGCGTCGGTCTTCCCGAGGGACTCCGCGACGGCGAAGAGGTGCACGACCTGGGGTCGGCTGGTGATCAGCAGCGCATCGACTCGGCCGCTCACGAGATCAAGGATGGCCTGTGTGAGCGGACCGGGGTCCGCCGGCGGCGTCCATCGGTACGGGAGGGCATCCACGGGGAGCGCCCCTCGCCCGCGCAGGAAGGCGCCGAGCGTGTCGTTGAGCTGACCGTAATGCTGCACGAACACTCTCGCCCCGCCGAGTTCTCGCGCGGCGAGCGCGGTGCACAACTCCGTCGTCGTGTGCGGGACCGACGCGGTGACGGCCGCGCGCACCTGCCAGCGGCCCAGGACCGCGGCCGGCTTTGGACCCCGGACCGCGATCGGCCGGCGGCGCAGTTCGGCGACGAACGCCTCGTCCAGACCGAGGGTCTGAGCCTGACGGTACAGGTGCTCGACGCCGCTCCCCGTCTGGAACACGATCAGGTCCGTGGCCCCGCAGCACAGCTGTTCGAGCGGTCCGCGCACGTCTTCCGGATCAGCCGTGGCTTCCACGACGGCCGGCACGGAAACCACGTCCCCTCCCCCGCGCTGCACCAAGCCGGCCAGGACCGCCGGCAGCCGCGCCTCGAGGATCAGGATGCGCCGGCCGCGCAGCCCAGACGATGTGTCGGTCCTCACACCGCGCACTCCCCTTCGCCTCGCTCCACGCGGTACAATATGACCTGATCCCAATCCCGGTAGAACTCCGGATGCTCGGGGTCGAACGCCGGGACCGCGCTCCACGGCGCCGCCGCCTGCTCGAACGGCTCGCGCCCGACCCGGTCCACGAAGGCCGGGAACGGTTCATCCGGCTGCCGCTGCTCCTTGTAGACTGTGAGGAACGCGTGCACCACGTCCGGCACCGCCTTCGTGGGCACCCGGGTCTTGAGCCGGACCCCGTAGCGCACCTCTCCGCCCTCGAACCGGCCGCCGATGAGCACCTCGAACGCCGGCACCTGACGCCCCCCATCGCCCTTGACCGCGGCGCCGTGGAAGCCGATGTCCGCGATGTGGTGCTGGCCGCACCCGTTGGGGCAGCCGCTGATCTTGATGTGCAGCCGGTCGATGAGTGGATCCTCGAACAGCTCCGGGTGGCTGTGCAGCATGCCGCGGATGGCCCGCCCGAGCCCCATCGAGGACGTGATCCCGAGTTTGCATGAGTCGGTGCCCGGACAGGCGGTGACATCGGTGAGGCGGTGCGCCCCACCCTCGCCCAACCCGATCTGCTCGAGCGCGGCCCACACGTCGTGCAGCGATCCCCCCGGGATCCATCGCAGGACCAGTTTTTGATTCTGGGTCACGCGGAGGGTGCCGCTCCCATGGCGCCGGGCGATCTCGGCCAGCGGCGAAAACTGCTCGACCTGCACGTCGCCGAGCGGCAGGGTCACGGTCGCCGCATAGTAGCCGTCCTGCGTCTGCGCCGTCACGTTCGTCTGGATCCACCGGCGGAAGCCGACCGAACCGTTGGGCGGGACGGCGGGTGAAGGCGGCAGTCCGGGCGCGTCCGCGTAGTCCGGATCTGCCGGAAGATAGGCCGCCAGGTCGATCGGCTTCTGGGCCCAGGGCTCGTGCAGTTCCTGTTCGACCAGCTCCCGGAATTTGTCGATGCCCATCCGGTGGACCAGGATCTTGATCCGCGCGCGCATCCGGTTCTTGCGCAGTTCGTCCGACCGATTGAAGACCCGCAGCACGGCCTCCGCCAGTCGAAGGTACGCGCCGTCGTCAACCGTCACAAACGGATAGAGCTCTTGTGCGAGCTTCGGCTCGATGGACGTACCGCCGCCGACCACGATCTTCACCCCGCGCACGGGCGTCCCGTGCTCGTAGCGGATCCGCCCCACGTGTCCCATGTCATGGATACCGGTGATCGCGTGGTCCTCCACGCAGCCGGTGAAGGCCACCTTGAACTTCCGCGGCAAGTTCTGGAAGAGGTCGCGACGGATCAGATACCGGACGAACGCCGCGCCGTACGGCGTGGCGTCGAAGACCTCGTCGGGGCAGACCCCGGCCAGGGGGCATCCGACCACGTTGCGCACCGTGTTCCCGCACGCTTCACGGGTCGTCAGGCCCACGGTGCCGAGGAGTCGCAGCACATCAGCCGCCCGGTCCAGGGGCACGTGGTGCACCTGCAGATTTTCCCGGGTCGTGAAGTGCCCTTTGCGCAAGGGGGCGTACGCCTCGACCACGCGGCCCAGGACGTCCATCTGATCCGCGGTCAGCACCCCGAGCGGGATCTTGATCCGGATCATCTGGCGGTCGGCCTGCCGTTGGCCGTAGACGCCTCGCCGCAGGCGGTAGGTTTGAAACTCCGCCTCGGACTCCTCGCCCCTGTGGACGCGGCCGACCTTTTCCTCGAACTCGGCGGCTTCCTCGGGTAGGTACTGCACGATGCTGCTCCCGGACCGTTCCGATATCGTCACCACACACCTCCATGTTCCCTGGGCAGTCATGAGTCCGGCCGGGGGTGGACCCCCGGATCTCCCGGCGAAGCCGGACAGACCGCGACATGCCCGCCGCGCGCGCGCGACGCCAGCCCGGCGCGCGCGTACGTCGGCCTTGAACACCGGCCTTACATATGGGGGCTGCGGAGGAAGCCTGGCGGAATTACACGGTTCCGGGCGCAGGCACAGGCTGCCTCCGCCACGGACAGATGCAGGTCAACCGACGAGGATGTCCATCAACCATCTTGGGGCAAAGTCTACGGAGGTCGCGAATATTTGTCAAGACTCCGAAGTGCCTCAAAATTATCGACACCGAAGAGCGAACCGTTGCCTCAAAATGCCGGTCACCGGCGCCCAGGAGGCAACGTGGGTCCTCTCAGTGTCCGCGAATACGCCGCATCTCTTCGTCCGCGTTATCACCTGGCCTCACGCCGGGACAAGAGTGGGCTCTTGGATGAGTTCTGCCGGGTCACCAAACGGGATCGCAAAGTCGCCATGCGCCTGCTGCGGCACCCGCTGAAACGAGCGCGCCGTCGGGCCGGCCGCCCCCACGAGTACCTGAGCACCTTGCGGCCCGCGTTGGAGCAGGTGTGGGAAGCCAGCGACTACCTCTGCTCCAAGCGCTTGGCGCCTTTTCTCCCGGAACTGATCGAGACCCTGGAGCGGCACGACGAGGTGACGCTCTCGGCTGAGCGGCGCACCGCCCTCCTGCGCATCAGTCCCGCCACGATCGATCGGCTCTTGCGCCCCGTCCGCCGGCAGTACCGCCGCCGCGGCCTCGTGACGACCAGCCCGAGCCTCGCTGCGCTGCGGACCCAAGTCCCGCTGCGCACCTTCGGGGAGTGGACCAATGTGCCCCCCGGTCACGTGCAGGCGGATCTGCTCGCGCACTGTGGGGACAGCACGCACGGCTTCTACCTCACCTCGCTGCTCGCCATCGACGTCGCCACCGGCTGGACCGAGCTGCAGGCCGTGTGGGGCAAGGGCCACCACCGCGTCGGCACCGCCGTCCATCTCGCCCGCCACGCCCTGCCGATGCCCTTGCTCAGCCTGCATACCGACAACGGCAGCGAGTTCCTCAACCATATCGTGGTGCCGTGGTGTCGCGACCAGGGCATCCCCTTTACCCGCGGCCGCCCCTATCGCAAGAACGATCAGGCCTATGTCGAGCAGCGCAACGGCTCCGTGCTCCGCCGGTACATCGGGTACGATCGCTACAGCACCCGCCCGGCGTTCGCCGCGCTGAAGGACGTGCACGAGCTGCTCCGACTCTACGTGAATTTCTTTCAGCCCGTCCGCAAATTGGTCTCCAAAGAGCGCCACGGTGCCCGCGTCGTCAAGCGGTACGATCGTGCGCAGACGCCCTACCGCCGACTGTTGGCTAGCGGCGTCCTCCCCCCGGAGCGGAGCTCCGCCCTCGCCGCCCAGTTTCAGCAGCTCAATCCCGTCCGGTTGCGCGCGGATCTTCAAACCCGCCTCGACGCCCTCTGGAAACTCGCCGACGGCAGGAGGGCCGACACATGAGCCTCGTCAGGGCGAGACGGCGACGCATCCACGCGCGGCGGCCGTGGGCAGGGCAAAGACCAGGGCATCAAGGACGGATGCTGGGTGACCACCATTATGAGGCATCACCCCCTACTTCGGTGACCAGGACTTTTGAGGCATCACGGAATCAACCGCGGCCCATCGTGTGCTATCGTGTGCCCATGGTGCCGAACAGAGGTCCCCTCCGCCAACCCGCCGGGTCCCTCGCCGTTCCGATCCTCGCCGCGCTCCTGCTCTTGGGGCCCGGCGCCGGCCCAGGCGGCGTTCTCGTCGCCTCGCGAGCGGCGGGCGCGCCGCCCGGGGTCAACGGACCGGTGTTGTCCGGCAACATCCTGATCGCCGACGCCGGCAACGACCGCATCATCGAGGTCACACCGGACAAGCGCATCGTCTGGGAATTCCCGCGGCCGGGCGACCTCCGGCCCGGGCAGTCGTTCCACGACCCCGACGATGCGTTCTACACGCCCGCCGGGCGAACCATCATCACCAACGAGGAAGACAACCACACGATCACGATTATCGACTACCGGACCCGGCACGTCGTCTGGCAGTACGGCCATCCCGGAAAGCCCGGGTCCGCGGACGGCTACCTCAACACTCCGGACGACGCCTACCAGTTGCCCGATGGCAGCATCGTCGTCGCGGACATCAAGAACTGCCGGATCCTTCTCTTCGATCCGCCGCCCGCCCACCGGATCCGGCGCCAGTACGGCGTAACCCGCGACTGCCGCGCATCGACCAAAGTGCCGGGGCACTTTCTTTACCCCAACGGGGACACGCCGCTGCCCAACGGCAACATCCTCGTCACGGAGATCGGTACGCAATCCGCGTCCGAACTCGATCTGGCGACGGGCCGGCTCCTCTATCATGTGCCGCTGCCGGTCGCCTATCCGTCGGACACGCAGCTCACCCGCACCGGCGAGTATCTTGTCGTGGACTACAGCCGGCCCGGCAAGATCGTGATCGTGAGGAGGGACGGCCACCTCGTCTGGTCCGACGCGCCGGCCCGCGGTCCCGGACGGTTGGACCACCCGTCGCTCGCGCTCGAACTCCCATCCGGGGATCTCCTGCTGAACGACGACTACAACCACCGGGTGATCGTCGTCGCGAGGAAGGACAAACGGATCCTGTGGCAGTACGGCGAGACCGGACGCCCGGGACGCACGCGTGGCCTGCTTCGTGAACCGGACGGCGTGGACACCAAGCCGCCGACCTTCGCCCCGTAGGGCGGGTACCGCGCCTGCGGCGTGCCTAGGGGACGGGCCGGCGGCCGGCCAGGAGCGCGTCCGCGGCGCGCCGCCACACCGCCGGGTCCAGCTGCTCCCCGGGAAACTTTCCTTCGATGCGGCCCTGCGCGTCGACGAAAAACGTCTCCGGCACGCCAGTCGTTCCGAACAACCGCCCGATGCTGCCGTCGGGGTCGCGCAGGTTGAGATATGTCAGGCCGTACCGCGCGAGAAAGGCGCGCGCGGGCGCTTCCAGGTCCTGCGTATCGATGCCGACGACGACGAGACCCCGATCCCGGTAGTCGCGCGCCAATCCCTCGAGGAGCGGTGCCTCTTCACGGCACGGCGCGCACCACGACGCCCAGAAGTTCAGGACCGTCGCGTGCCCCCGGAAGTCGCGCAGAGCGACGCCGCGCGCCGCCGGTCCGCCCGTGGTGAGCGCCGGCAGCGTGACGGCGGGCACGGGCGGTGTTTCGCCTCGGGCGAGCGCCGCGCCGATGGCCACCGCGCGGTCGCGGTGGATGGACGCCGCGGCCAGCAAGGCCAGGAGTGCTGTGACCGGCAGCAGCAGGCCGGCCCAGACCGCCCAGCGCCGGCCGGTCACGGCGCCAGCTCCAGCGCGCGCAGCACGTACACGTACATAGCCGCGTTCCACGCGAACGGCACTTCGGATGAGTAGAATCGGCGGGAGACCGGCATCCCGCCCGGCATGTAGACTTCGTTCACGGCGCCATACCGAACATACCAGTCCCCGATCTCCGCAAGATCCCTGACCGCCGCCGTCCGATCGCCGAGCCGCGCCTTGTTGAGCGCGTTGAGCGTCCCCAGCCAGGGCCAGATGAGCGTCCGGTGGTAGTCGGCGATGCCGGCCAGATAGTACATCGGGTACACCTGCCACCACGGGTAGACGGGGTCGCAGGTGCGAAGCGGCGTCGCGGCATCGAGTCCCCGCGAAGCGATATACGCAAGGATGTGCCGGGCCTGTTCCTCGGTGGCCGCCCCGAAGAAGATCGCCGCGACGTTGCCGTCCGCGGAGAACCGGCCGTGACGGCGGCCGTGCACCCAGTCGGCAAAGTAGTCGCCGTTCCAGAACGTCTCGTGCAGCCGCGCCCGAGCCGCCTCGGCCGCCGCGGCCGCCCGGGCCGCCGCCCCCTCCTCGCCCGTCGCGCGGGCAAGTGCCACGAACGCCCGCAACCCGGCGTAGTACGTCACGTTGACGTTGGCGACTTGAGGGCGTTTCATGATCGAATCCATCCAATCGGCGAGGTAGTGCGTCTCCAGGAGTCCGTCCCCGTCCCGATCTTGCGTTCGCAGCCAGCCGAGCGCGCGGTCCGCCGCCGGCAGGAGCCGCGCGCACCATGCCCGGTCGCCGGTCACGGTAAGATATTCGTTGAGGGCCACGACAAACAGGGCCGCCGTATCCACGGGATCGTGAAAGAGCCCGCCGGCCCGGCCGACGACCTTGGGACGATTGCGCAGCGTATTGTATCCAGTCAGATGATGGCCCACAAATTCGACGCGGACCGGCAGGCTGCCGGAGGGGGATTGGAATCCGGCAAACATGTCGAGCTCGGCGCGCGCCTGTGCGGCGTCACCGAGGGCCAGCGCGCCGAACACGGCCCAGAGGCCGTCACGCGCCCAGTAGGCGTTGAACTTGAGGCGGCCCGCGACGATTCCGTCCGGGTTGTAGCAGGCCCGCAGATCACGGACAGCGATGCGATACGCGCGGTGCAGGGTGTCGAGTCGGTCTCCGGAGTAGGCCACAGCGTTCCCCGGGGTGTGGTCGTTCAGCACCGCGTGACGCCAACCCTCTCCTGCTCACAGGGTGACAGATTCACTGACCCGTTCAGGGGTGACAGAATCATTGAGCTATTACACTTGATCTAACGCAACTTGACAGCGGCATCCGCCCATGCTATGGTTTGCTCCCGTCTCGATGAGAGCGGCCCGCAAGGCTCGGACGCGGTTCAAGAGTAGATGCGGCCCGGCCCAAGGGTGGGCTTGTCTCTAGGACGGGGATATCGGCGGCTGCGACAGCCAAGGGCGAGCGTGCACTCGCACTCGGCGGCGGCCGCCGATCGTTTTTTGCTAAGGCGGACCGGCGGGACGCGCGTAGCGGTAGTGGAGCGGCCGCTGTGAGACGGGCACGCCGAGATCGGCGGACCGGCCCAGCCGTACGGTGAGCCCGACCCCCTCGAGCCCGTCCACGATCCCGCCGGGCACGAGCAGGGCTCCCTCCAGTGTGGCCGGATCGCCGATGGCGACGATCTTGAACGGGTCGTGCAGCACCCTGTTGCGAACTCGCACCCCCGCCGGGTCGTCCGAAAAGCCCTCGACCGCCAGGATGCGAACTCCGTTCACCGCGACGGCCTCGGCGCCGGCGGCCCATAACTCGTTGACGACGGCCGACACGTCGAGCGCCTGAGGCGTCACCGCCCGTTTCGGCGACGCCGACAGCGTGACGGCGAGGCCCGGGCCGTGCACCGGCTGGCGCCCCATCACGAGCAGCAGGTCTGCGACCTCGCGGCGCATCTCGTCCGTAAGACTCGCCCCGTTCGTTTCCGCCGCATGGTAGTCGTCGAGTTTTTGACGCAGCGCCGCGAGCTCGTCGCGCAGGCCGCGGTCGACCTCCTGCTGCCGGCGGAGCAGCACGCTCAGATCTTCGAGGCGCCTCGACGGCAGCGCGGCCCCCGCCCGCAGCGCCTGGTTCGCGCGCACCTGGAAGACGAAGAGAAAGCCAACGAGCAGGAGGAGCAGCGCCACACCATACTGCGACTGTCCGCGTACCACGTCATATCCCCCGTCGCGGCGGGCGGCGCCCCGAGCCGCAACCAGAGGTTTGACGGGCATGGCGGGCAGCCCTTCGACGCCGTCCATCGATGAGATAACGAGAGAAAGACAGCGTAATTGTGCGATTTGGCGACCTAAAGGCGGGAAATTCGGATTTTCTTCGATCGTATGTTCTTGCCATGCCGCCGCCGTCGGTGAACAATAGAGACGGTTAGCACTTGCGCCCTGTGAGTGCTAAATCATTCCGCGATGGGAGGCTGCCGGTATGCCCGCAAAGTTGCTGTTGTATGACGAGGACGCGCGCAAGGCGCTCGAGCGCGGCGTCGAGAAGGTCGCCAGCGCCGTGCGCGTGACGCTCGGTCCGAAAGGCCGCAACGTCGTCCTCGAGAAAAAGTGGGGCTCGCCCACGATTACCAAAGACGGCGTGACCGTGGCGAAGGAAATCGAGCTCGAGGACCCCTACGAGAACATGGGGGCGCAGCTCGTCAAGGAGGTCGCGAGCAAGACGAACGACGCGGCCGGGGATGGCACGACGACGGCCACCGTGCTCGCGCACGCCATCGTCAAGGAAGGGCTCAAGAACGTCGCCGCCGGCGCGAACCCGATGATCCTCAAGCGGGGCATCGATAAGGCGGTCGAGGGCCTCGTGGCCGAGTTGAAAAAGATCAGCACGCCGCTCGAAGGCAAGGAGCACATCGCGCACGTCGCGAGCATCGCCGGCAACGACCCCGAGATCGGGCAGATCATCGCCGAAGCCATGGACAAGGTCGGCAAGGACGGCGTGATCACGATCGAGGAATCCAAGGGCATCGAGACGACCGTCGAAGTGGTCGAAGGGATGCAGTTCGACCGCGGCTACATCTCCCCGTACATGATCACCGACGCCGAGAAGATGGAGGCGGTCCTCGAGGACCCCTACATTCTCATCACGGAAAAGAAGATCAGCGCCGTCAAAGACATGGTCCCGGTCATGGAAAAGGTGATGCGCTTCGGCAAGCCGCTCGTCGTGATCGCGGAGGATGTCGAGGGCGAGGCGCTGGCCACCCTGGTCGTGAACAAGCTGCGCGGCATCCTGCCCTGCGTCGCCGTGAAGGCGCCGGGCTACGGGGACCGGCGCAAGGCGATGCTGGGCGACATGGCGGTCCTGACCGGGGGCCGGGTCGTGAGCGAAGACATCGGCATCAAGCTCGAAAACGTCGAGCCCGAGATGCTCGGGCGCGCCGCCAAGGTGCGGGTGGCGAAGGAAGAGACCACGGTCATCGAAGGCAAGGGGGCGCGCAAGGACATTCAGGGCCGCATCGCCCAGATCAAGAAAGAGATCGAGACCACCACCTCGGACTACGACCGCGAGAAGCTCCAGGAGCGGCTGGCGAAACTCGCCGGCGGCGTCGCGCAGATCAAGGTCGGCGCGGCGACGGAGACCGAGCTCAAGGAAAAGAAGCACCGCTTCGAGGACGCGCTCAGCACCAGCAAGGCCGCCGTCGAGGAGGGCATCGTACCGGGCGGCGGGACCGCCCTGCTCAACATCGTGAAGGCCCTCGACAAGATCGACGCCGACGACGGCGACGAGAAGATCGGCGTGTCCATCCTTCGCCGGGCGATCGACGAGCCGGCGAAGTGGCTCGCGGCGAACGCCGGCGTCGAAGGCGCGGTGGTCGTTGAGCGCATCCGGAGCGGGAAGCCGGGCATCGGCTACAACGTGGCCACCGGCGAGTTTGAGGACATGGTGAAGGCGGGCATCGTCGACGCGACGAAGGTGACGCGGCTCGCGCTGCAGAACGCGGCGAGCGTCGCCAGCCTCTTGCTGACGACCGAAGCGCTCGTCGTCGAGAAGCGCGAAAAGAAGAGGGCCCCGGCGGGCGCTCCGGGCGGCGGGTATAACCCCGAAGACATGGACATGTAGTTTCCGCACGCCGCCGCCGGCTCCGCCGGCGGCACGCAACGTGACGCGGCCGGGGCCACCGCCCCGGCCGCGTCACGTCACCGCGTCGTTCCGCGGCCCTACGCCAGGTCCACCGTCTCGGCCCGCACCATCCGGCCCATCTGTTGGTTCGCGCGTCCCGCGACCAGCACGACGAGCGTCCCGTACCGGCCGTCGATCACGTCCACGACCGCCGGGGCGTCCAGGCCCGGCACGCGGACCTTGTCGCCCTTCCGGATCGGCCGGCCCTGCCGGTCGGTCACGCCGTGCTCCACGGTCGGCACCGCCATGTCCTCTCCCTCCCCGCCGCTTCGTTCGTCCGCCGGCCGCGCGGCTACGGACGGTGGTACCGGTTCTCCTCCCGCTGCACCCGTCCCTCTCGAACCAGTTTCAACAGGTGGGCCCGCACCGTGCTCTCGGCGGCCGGGTGCAGCACCGGATCGAGCTCGCTGTAGATCACGCCGACGATCTCCCCCGGCGTGCGGGCGCCGCCCGTCAACGCGTCCAGGACCTGCCGCTCGCGCATCCGGCGGTGCGCGAGGTATTCCTCGATGCGCGCGCCGGGATCCTCAATCAACGGCCCGTGCCCAGGGGCGATCACCGCCAGATCGAGCCGCCCGACGCGCTCGAGGGACGCGAGGTAGTCCGCAAGCGCGTCCTCGCGCGCCTGCAGCACCACGGTGCCCGAGCCGAGGATGAGGTCTCCGGAGAACAGCACCCGTTCCGCGGGCCAATGAAAGACAACGTGATCGGCCGCGTGGCCCGGCGTGTGCAGGGCGCGGAGCGCGAGCCCGCCTTCATCGATGGTCTCGCCGTCCGCGAGCGGCCTGTCCCCGAACGCCCAACGCCGAATCGGCACCCGGCCGCCCAGGGCCAGCGATCCCGCCGCGCCGAGATGATCCCCGTGGCTGTGCGTCACCAGGATCAGCGCGAGTTCGCCGCCGCCGGCGCGTACCGCGTCGAGCACCGCGCTGACGTGCGCCGGGTCGTCCGGGCCGGGGTCGACGACGACGACCAGACGCCGCCCGAGGAGATACGTATTCGTCCCCTCGAGCGTGTAGGGCGATGAGTTGGGAGCCGTGATCGTGCGGAACGGCGCCTCGGGCGGCGTGGGCGGCGAGACCATCGACAGCACCGGATTCGGATCGCACCCATCGCATCCCTGCCGCGCAGGCAGACCCGCGCCGCCGCGCGAATGATGGGATCGCCGTGTCCAACTTGGATCTCGCCTTGGGCTGCATGGCCACCGCCGCGCTCGTGTCGACCATCGCGGTCCGCGTGCGCGTTCCGTACACATCACCCTCGTCGTCGTGGGCCTGGCCGCGGGGGCGCTGCGCATCGTTCCGGCGGGGGTCATCGCGCTCGTCCGCGAGGCCAAGCTCGACGAGCGCCTCGGCACGGTGCTCGAGGGCGAGGCGGTCGTCAACGACGCCGTGGCGATCGTCCTGTTTGGCCTGGCCGGCGCCACCGCGCCCGGCGTGGGCGCCGCCGTGGCGGGGTTCGTCTGGTTGCTCGCCGGCGGCGCCGTCGCGGGCGCCCTGGTCGGAACGGCCGTCGCCTACGCGCTCCGGGGGGTCACCGAACCCGTGGTCGAAGCGATCGGCAGCTTAGAACCTATCCCAAAACCCATGGTAAGGCAGTATACTTAGCGTGACCAATGATCGCACTCTCATCGCAGCAGAGGTCGACGCCTATGACAACGCGGCATCGGTCGAAGCGACGATTACGCACGATCTGGCGCATCCCCGACGATCTCTGGGCCCAACTCCAGCCGCTCCTGCCTCCGGAAAAGCCGCCCGGGACCAATGGGCGTCCGGTTGTCCCCTTCCGCCAAGTCATGGACGGCATCCTGTACGTGCTTCGCACCGGCTGCCAGTGGAAGGCCTTGCCCCAGGAATATGGGTCCGGCTCCACGTGCCATCGCCGCTTCCAGGCGTGGGTCGAGGCCGGCATCTTCGAACGGCTGTGGGCGAAGCTGCTGACCCGGTACGACGAGCTCCGAAGTATCCAGTGGCGCTGGCAATCGCTCGACAGCGTCACGGTCAAGGCGCCGTTGGGGGGGCGCAAACAGGCCCCAATCCGACGGATCGCGGCAAGCTCGGCACGAAACGGCACACGCTGACCGATCAGCGCGGCGCCCCGCTCGCAGTCGTCGTAACCGGTGCCAACTGCCATGACATGAAGGCGGCGAGGATCACATTGGACAGCCTTGCCGTCCGGCGCCCCCGACCGACGCTCGACAACCCTCAGCACCTGTGCCTTGACAAGGGGTACGACTACCCGGAGATCGAGGCCGCGGTGCGGAAGCGGCATTACACTCTCCACCTCCGTCACCGCGGCGAGTGCGTCCCGCGACGTCGGCGGCATCCAGCGCGTCGTTGGGTCGTTGAGCGCACAGGCGCGTGGCATAATCGATTCCGCAAGCTGTTAATCCGCTTCGAGAAGCGCGTCAGCAACTATCTAGGGTTGGTCCATTTGGCGTGCTGCCTAATCGTCTACCGACTAGCGATCCTGGGATAGACCGTCAGATGCGCCGAGGGTCATGAGACGCCGCCGCCTTCCTGTAAGCCGCTAAGCGCCGCTGTCGTTTGGGCCACTGACGAGTGATTCGTTCCTGGTTTTCTCTCTGCTGTCGGTCCAGCGTGCTCATCTTCCTATACAGGTAGATACCCCAGGCAGGAAAGATCAAAAACCCCCAGACGATTAGTTCGGGTTCGATCATGACTGCGCCCATAAAGAGGGGCAGAATCAAGAAACTGAGCAACACCCGGCGAGGCGGATTTTGCCGCGCGACCCAATAAAAGAAGATGATAACGGGAAGCGAGGATACCAACACACCGGGATCGATGCGGATGTGCCCCACAATGCCGGCGGGATCCAAATAATATTCCCGTACGCGCTCCCACGTCTCGGGATTCATTACCAGGACTCCGATTAAGGCTCAGATTTGGGTGGAAGACGTAATCGATTTAGTAATGAAAGTTTAACATGCCAGGCAGGTTTTGGGATAGGCTCTTAGTGGCGGCGGCCGCGGCGTACGTCGCGGCCGAGGCGATGCGCGCGAGCGGCGTCATCGGCGTGGTCGCCGCGGGCGTTGCGTTCGCCGGACTCGCCGGACGCAGCCTTACTCCCGCGGGACAGGAGACCGTGCGCGTCGTGTGGGACGTGGTCGCCTTCCTCGCCAACTCCGCGCTGTTCTTGCTGGTCGGCCTGCTG
>DASYZR010000077.1 GCA_035945995.1 bacterium | reverse complement strand
GGCCTTGATCCCCTCTTCGAGCGCCGCCGCGCCCACCGCGAGCAGGCGCTCGAGCGGCTCGTCGATCGCGCCGACCGGCACCGTCACCGCGAGATCGCCGTGGAACCCCTCGACCTCGGCGCCCACGTCAAGGCTCACGATCTCGCCGTCGCGCAGCGCGCGCCGGCCCGGGATGCCGTGCACGACCTCGTCGTTCACCGACACGCAGAGGCTCGCCGGATAGCCCCGGTACCCCAGGAACGACGGGACCGCGCCGAGCGCGCGGATGCGGTCCTCCGCGATCCGGTCGAGCTCGCGCGTGGTCACCCCCGGCCGGACCGCGGCGCTCACGTCCCGGAGCGCGCGGGCGGCGACCTGCGCGGCCCGGCGCATCACGGCCAGGTCGGCTTTCGACTTGATGGGAATCGACTCGTTCATCGCTGTGCGTCCTCGCCTCTAGGCGCCGCGGCCGGAGCGCGCGGCGACGAACTCCTCAATCCGGCTGCAGACTTCCTCGGCCGTCCCCTCGGCGTCGACCACGAGGAAAATGCCCCGCGCCCGGTAGTAGTCTACGAGCGGCGCCGTCCACCGGCGAAAGACCTCGAGCCGGCGGCGGATGGTGTCCGGGGCGTCGTCGCGCCGCTGAATCAACTCCGTGCCGTCGAGATCGCACCGCCCGGGCTCGCGCGGCGGATGATGCTCGATGTGGTAGATCGCGCCGCACGTCGGGCATACCCGGCGGCCGGTGAGCCGCCGCAGCACGACCGCCTCGTCGATCTCGAAGAACACCACGCCCTGCAGCGTCTGTCCCCGCCTCGCCAGAAACTCGTCGAGGGCGTCCGCCTGTCCGAGCGTTCGCGGATACCCGTCGAGAATGAACCCGGCCGCGGCGTCGGGCTGCAGCAGGCGCTCCTCCACCATCTGCTGCACGATCGCGTCGGGGACGAGGTCGCCCCGCCGCATGTACTCCGTGGCCCGCCGCCCCACCTCGGTGTCGGCCCGCACCGCGGCCCGAAACATGTCGCCCGTGGAAATGTGCGGCACGTTGTGGCGGACGCGGCACAGCTCGGCCTGCGTCCCCTTGCCGGCGCCGGGCGGTCCCATGAAGACGAGATTCATCGTCACCGCGTCGTCGGGCGGAACCGGCGGGGCGCGGTCATTTCATGAAGCCTTCATAGTGACGCATGAGCACGTAGGCCTCGATCTGCTTCATCGTCTCGAGCGCGACGCCGACGACGATCAACAACGACGTGCCGGTCAGGTACAGCGTCAGCTGCCCGGTGAACCGCGCCAGGAAGATCGGGCCGACCGCGATCAGACCGAGGAAGAGCGCGCCGACGAACGTCAGCTTCTCCAAAATTCGCATCAGGTAGTCGGTCGTGGGGCGGCCCGGCCGGATGCCGGGGACGAAGCCCCCGTACTTCTTGATGTTGTCGGAGACGTCTTCGGGATCGAAGCTCACCGCCGTGTAGAAATACGTGAACGCGATGATCAGCACGAAGTACAGGATGCTCCCGACCGTGCTGCTGATCGAGAGATACCCGCCGAGGCGCTGCAACCACTCCCAGCGCGAGAACTGCGCGATCGTCGAAGGGAACTGCATCACGGAGATCGCGAAGATGATCGGGATCACCCCGGCCGACGCGATCCGGATCGGCAGGTACGTGGTCTGCCCGCCGACCATCCGCCGGCCGACGATGCGCTTCGCGTACTGGATCGGGATCTTGCGCGCGGCCTGGGTCACTACGACGACGGCCACGATGCTGAACAAGATCACCGCGATATCCGCCAGGGCGCGGAACACGGACGCTTCGCCCACGTTCACGAGCCCGATCGTCTGGCCCAGCTGGTTGGGCAGCCGCGCGACGATGCCGGCGAAGATGATCAGCGACACGCCGTTGCCGATGCCGTATTCGGTCATGATCGAGCCCATCCAGGTCAGCACCATCGTCCCGGCGACGAGCGTCGCCACGATTTCACCGAGGATGAGCGGCCGCGGGTTATCGATCGCCCCGAGGTTGCGGATCAGCAGCATCTGGCCGGTGCCCTGGACGATCGCCAGGATCACGGAGAGGTAGAGGGTCCACTGGCCGATCTTCCGGCGTCCGGCCTCCCCTTCCTCGCGGTGGATCTCCTTGAGCTCGGGGAAGACCACCTCGAGCAGGCTGAAAATGATCGACGCGGTGATGTAGGGGAACACGCCGAGCGCGAACAGCGCGAAGCGCGAAAACGCGCCCCCGACGAACAGGTCGATGAAGCCGAACACGTTGCCGGCCTGCCCCTGCTGGAAGAGGCTCTGCAGCCGGAGCACGTCGACCCCCGGCACGGGGATGTGCGACCCCAGCCGGAACAACGCCAGCATCCCAACCGTGAAGAGAAACTTCCGGCGGAGATCCGGGATGCGAACGATATTGGCGAGCCCGGGAATCACGCTTCGATCACCTCGGCGCGGCCGCCGGCCGCTTCGATGCGCTCACGCGCGCCCTTGCTGAACGCGTGCGCTTTGACCACGAGCGCGTGCCCGAGGTCGCCGCCGCCCAGGATCTTCACCTGCGCGCCCTGGATCAAGCGCGCCCGGCGCAGCGCCTCCGGCGTCACCTCCGCGCCCGCCGGAAACCCCGCCAGCCGCCCGACGTTGACGACGTCCATGCCGACGGGGTGGGGGCCGCCGACCAGGTTGCTCCCGGCGCCCCGAATCCCGCGCCGGTAGGGCACGCGCTTCACGAGGGGCAGCTGCCCACCCTCGAAGCCCGGCCGGCGCTGTCCCCCGCTCCGGGCCTTCTGGCCCTTGTGCCCGCGGCCCGCGGTGTTGCCGCGGCCGGACGCGTGCCCGCGGCCGGCCCGCCGGCCCCGGCGGCGCGCGCCGTGGGCCGGC
>DASYZR010000076.1 GCA_035945995.1 bacterium | reverse complement strand
CCGCCACCGCGCGCCGCGGCGCGCCGCCGCGCCTGCGGCGGGCGACGGACGCGCACCGCGGCGGCCCCTTCGAGCCCGACGGGAAGGCGCAGCTCGCGGCCGAAGAGCAGCGCCGCCTCCCGAGCGATGCCGATGATGGACAGACAGTCCGGCCGGTTCGAGGTGACCTCGACGTCAAGAACGGTGTCGTCGCCCACCGGCTCGACGGCTTCGACCGGCAGGCCGACCGTCGCGAGGCGTTCCACCACCGTCTCGGTCGCGATGTCACCGAGGTCGACGTACGCTTCAAGCCACTCACGCGGAACGCGCACGGTGCGGCTCCTTCAGAACGCGTCGGTCGGGCTCCACATGCCTATACCTGGCGCAAGAACCGCACGTCGCCTTCGTAGAAGAGGCGAATGTCGTCGATGCGGTACTTGAGCATCGCGGACCGCTCGATGCCGATGCCGAAGGCAAAGGCCGTATACCGCTCCGGATCGATGCGGGCCATCTCGAGGACGCGCGGATGGAACATGCCGCATCCGAGAATCTCGAGCCACCCCGACCGCTTGCAGACCGGACACCCCGTCCCCCCGCACATCACGCAACCGATCGCCATCTCCGCGCTGGGCTCGGTGAAGGGAAAGTACGACGGCACGAAGCGCACCCGCGTGCTCGGCCCGAAGTAGGCCCGCGCGAACTCGTAGAGCACCCCCTTGAGGTCCGAGAACCGGATCCCCTCGTCCACCATGAACCCGTCGATCTGCTGGAACATCGGCGAATGGCTGGCGTCGACCGGATCCCGCCGGTAGCAGTGGCCGGTGGCCACGGCCCGCATCGGCGGCCGCCGCGCATCCATCACGTGGACGTCCACGACGGTGGTGTGCGTGCGCAGCAGCCAGCCGTCGCCGAGATAGAACGAATCCTGCGCGTCGCGGGCCGGATGATACGGCGGGATGTTGAGCCGCTCGAAGTTGTCGTGGTCGTGCTCGACTTCGGGGCCGTCGGCGATGTCGAACCCCATGCCGCGAAAGATCTCCCCGATCTCCTGCGCCGTCCGCGCGAGCACGTGGCCGCGGCCGCGGGCGAGCGGGCGGCCGGGCAGGGTGACGTCGAGGCGTTCGGCGACGGCCAGCGTCGCGCGTGCCGCCTGCCCGAGCGCGTCGCGCCGGCGCATCAGCGCCTCCTCGACGTACTCCTTGAGGACATTCAGCGCCTGGCCCAGCCGTGGGCGCTCCTCGGCGGCGGCCGCCGCGACGTTCCGGAACGCGCGGGTAATGCGGCCCGAGCGGCCGAGGTACCGGACCCGTGCTTCTTCCAGCGCCTCCTCGGTCTTCGCGGTCTCGATGTCCCGGGCCGCCTGCGCGCGGATCTCGTCAATCCAGGTCACGTGCTCCACGGCATCCTCCCGTGCGGTGCGGGCGCCCACGAAACAGCAACCGCACTCCCATCCCGAGGACGGGAGTGCGGCGGGCGGCTACGCGGCTGCGACGGACGGCGGGCTCAGTTCAGGATCGGCAGCACCCAGCGGCCCTCTCCGGCTACGAGATCCCGGTAGATCAGGTACGCCCAGATGGAGCCGGTCGCCTCGAACAGACGCCAGAAGCCCTCCGGCGTCCACGCGATTTCCACCACGCCTCCCCGTCATGCTGCGACGGACTGCCCCACGCGATCTCGAAGGGTCTTGCCGTCGCGAAGCGGACTGGAACGTCCGCCCTAGTATAGCACACAGCGGTGCGCGCGCCCGGACGGCTCACCGCGGGCCCAGGATCCCCGCGGCCTGATAGAGCAGCACGGCCGCCGCCGCGGCGACGTTCAGCGACTCGACCGGACCGGGCACCGGCACCCGGACGGCGGTCGCGCCGTAGTCGCGCCACACCAGCGCGGGACCGGCCGCCTCGCCGCCGAGCACGAGGGCCAGCGGGCGCGACCAGTCGATGCCGGCCGCCGGGGTCGGGGCGTGCGCGTCGGCGACGATGAGCCGCACTCCCGCCGATCGCAGCGCCGCCGCGGCCTCGCCGGCTGAGCCGGCGTCGGCGATGCGCACCCGGAACGCCGCGCCGGCCGACGCCCGCAGGGCCTTCGCGCCGAACGGGTCGGCCGACGGCGCGCAGGCGATGACGATCGTCGCCCCACACGCCACGGCCGTGCGGATGATCGTGCCGACGTTCCCCGGGTCCTGCACCGCGTCCAGCACCACGGCGAGGGTCTGTGGATCCCGGGGCGGCACCGGCGAGACGTCGCGGGGCCGGGGCGCGATCCCGAGCACGCCCTGGGGCGCCGGGACCTGCGTGAGGACGGCAAAGACCTCGGTCGTCACGACGAGTTCGCGGCCGGCCTGCACACGCGCCGCGTCGCGCACGGCGGCCGCCGCATGATCCGCCGCCGCCTCTTCGGTGAGGACCAGACTATCGAGGTGCACGCCCGCGGCAATTGCCGCCTCGAGCAGCCGCCACCCTTCGATCACGCACACCCCGGAGCGGCGGCTCGGCGCCCGCACCGTGGCGCGCAGATCGCGGATCAGCGGATTGTGCCGGCTTGAGATGACCGACGTACGAGGTCTGCGCCTACTTGTCGGTTTGCGCGCGCTTGACGAGCGCCTCGAAGGCGCGATCGTCCCGTACCGCCAGGTCCGCGAGCACCTTGCGGTTCACTTCGATCCCGGCTCGGCGGAGGCCGCAAATCAGACGGCTGTACGAGGTGCCGTGAATGCGGGCGGCGGCGTTGATCCGCGCGATCCAGAGCCGCCGAAAATCCCGCTTGCGCGCGCGCCGGTGCGCGTACGCCTGCTGCAGGGCACGGTGGACCGTCTGGTTCGCGAGCTTGAACCAGCGGCTTTTCTTGCCCCAGTAGCCCTTCGCGAGCTTGAGGATCTTGTGGTGCCGGCGGCCAACCGACACCCCTCGTTTCACCCGTGCCATCGATACATCCCCCTGTCGTGTCGCCCGCCGTCAGGACGGTGCCGGCCGCCGTTCTAGCGGTACGGTAGCAGCCGCTCGAGGCGTGCGCGGTCGGTCGCGTCGACCTCCCGCACGGCCCGCAGCGAGCGCCGGCGCTTGGGAGACTTGCCGACCATAAGGTGCCCGCCGAGCTGGCGGCCCCGCAACAGCCGCTTCCGGGCCGTCACGCGTATCCGCTTGGCGGTACCCTGGTGTGTCTTCAGTTTCGGCATCGTGTCCCCCTCAACTCTTCTTCGGCGCCATGATCATGATCATGTTGCGGCCCTCCATGAGCGGCGGCCGCTCCACGACCCCCACGTCGGCCAGCTGCTGCGCCATTCGCCGAAGGATCTGTTCGCCCACCTGCGGATGCGCCATCTCCCGCCCCCGGAACCACATCGAGACTCGGACCTTGTCGCCGTCCCGGAGAAAGCTGATCACCGCCCGCGTCTTCGTTTCCAGGTCGTGCTGCCCGATCTTGGGGCTGAGCCGCATCCCCTTCAGACCCGACGTCTTGGATTTCTTGTGGGCGACCCGCTCCCGCTTCGCCTGTTCGTACTTGTACTTTCCGAAGTCCATGATCCGGCATACCGGCGGGTTCGCCGTCGGAGCGACCTCAACGAGATCGACCCCGGCCTCCTGCGCCCTTGCCAGCGCGTCGCGCGTCGGGACGACGCCGAGCTGCTCGCCGCCGTCGCCAATCAACCGGACCTCCCGGGCCCGAATCCGATCGTTAATCCTGATCTCTCGGTCGATAAACCCTCAGCCCCCTTAGACGCTCAAACAAAAAAGAGGTGGCGATGCCACCCCTTCGCACAGCCTCGATCGTGCGGTACCTCATCGACAGCGCGCCGCGCGTCATGAGGTGAGAAGCGGATGGCTTCTACTTGTAGTGGCACTATATCATAGGCGCAAAATAGCGTCAACGCCGTGAACGGGTTCGCGCATTGACACAGAAGGCCCTGGTCTCTACGATGGGTGCGACCGACGCGTCGGTCTACATCGCGCGTAGTGCCGCAGCACCGGAGGCCACCCTGCCCATCCGCGCCGCCCGCCGTTCGACCGCGGCCACCCCGACTCGAGATCGCCTGGTGCAGGCGGCGATGGAAGTGTTTGCGGCCAAGGGGTATCACGGCACGGCCGTCGATGACATCGTGGCGGAGTCCGCAACGTCCAAGGGCGCCTTCTACCATTACTTTTCGAGCAAGCAGGACCTCTTTCTCACCTTGATGGATGCGCTCGGCGCGATGATCGAAGCCGGCGTCCAGACCGCGATCGCGGAGGAGGCAGGCGGACTCGGCAAAGTCGAAGCGGCGCTCGCCGTCGTCCTGGCAACGGCCGAGGCGCACCGGGATCTGGTCAAGATCCTGCTCGTCGAGGCCGTGGGGCTGAGTCCGGAACTCGAGCAGAAGCGCCTCGAAATTCACCGCCGCTTCGCCGAGGTCATCAAGGGCCACCTCGATCGCGCCGTCGCCGAGGGTTCGATTCCGGCCCAGAACACCGCCCTGGCGGCCCAGGCATGGCTCGGGACACTGAACGAGATCATCACGCAGTGGCTGGTCGCCGGAGACGGCCGCGTGATGGACCGCCTGCCCGACCTGCAGACGTTGTTGCTGCGCAGTATCGGCGCCGACCCGCGCGCCGGCGAGACGCCGAGCGCCGGGTGACGCCCCGCCTCGCCGCGTGGTGGCGCGCCGCGCGGCCGTATTCATTGACCGCCGCGGCCACGCCCGTCCTGGTCGGGACGGCGGCGGCCGCGCGCGACGGCCGTTTCGACGCCGCGGTTTTCGCCGCCGCGTTCGCCGGCGCGCTCGCCATTCAGGCCGGGACCAATATGGTGAACGACTACTACGACCACGCGCGCGGCATCGACTCTCCGGCCGGCTCCGGCCTCGGCGGAGGCGTGATTCAACACGGCCTCCTGCCGCCGCGCACGGTGCGCGCCGGCGGACTGGCGCTCCTGGGGCTCGGGAGCGCGCTCGGCCTGTGGCTGGCTGCCATCGCGGGTTGGCCGGTGCTTGCGGCCGGCGTCCTGAGCGTCCTCGCCGCGTACGGCTATACGGGCGGCCCGCTGCCGCTCGGCTATGTCGGCCTGGGCGACGCGACCGTCTGTCTCTTCATGGGCCCGGTGATTGTGCTCGGCGCGTATTTCGTGCAGACGCGCGCCCTGAGCGCCGGGGCCGGGTGGGCATCGGTTCCGCTGGCCACGCTCGTGACGGCGATCCTCGTCGTGAACAATCTGCGCGACCTGGACGAGGACCGCCGCAAAGGGAAGCGGACGTTCGCCACCCTGATCGGTGATCGCGGAACGCGGATCGAATACGCGACGCTCGTCGCCGTCGCGTATCTCGCCGTCGCGGCGGGGGTCGCCGTGCGGGCGCTGCCGCCGCCGGCCCTCGCCGCGTTCCTGACCGCCCCCTCCGCCGCCGCGCTGGTGCGGCGCATGAGCCGGGCCACGGATCCGGTGCTCCTCACGCGGTATCTGCGGGACACGGCGCGCCTGCACGCGCGGACCGGACTGCTGCTGGCGGCGGCCCTGCTTGTCTCGCGTCTGCGCTAGTAAATCCGGGGCCCATCCCCGACGACGGCGCCCGCGTGGGCGCCGGAGCCCGGCCTGATTATCGGTCATCCCAAGAGGGTCTTATGTCGTCGACAACTATCGACCCGCGCATTTGACCTGCCCCAGGGCCGTCCGCCTCACGAACCTCGCCTTGAATGCTTAAGCGGCATTTCGTAGTTCGAATTCCACTTATGAAATTCGCTTCAGACGCCCTTTCCAGATTTGGTTCGGGACCCGGATCAGCGTATCTCGAACCGGAGTCGTTCCGTAGTGTCGTCTGGCGCAAGTGGTGGAGCAGAACTCGTCCCCCTGCTCGATGGCAAGCCGGGGCCGTGCTTTCCCGCATTCCTTGCAGACGTGAATACGCATTGCTTCCCTCCTGAAGCTTTTCAAAAAAATGAGCGGTGGCGCGGCGCGCCACCTACCATCTTGTTTACGCGGATCGGTCCGACTCTATTCCCCCGCGACAAGTCCTGGTGCATCGTGCACTGTGATCGCCACGGGTGGGAGTATGTCGCGTCGCTCGCGGAACCGGACGGGCGCGGCCGCGCGGCGTTGCTCGACCTCGGCAGCGTCCTGATCGCTCAGGCGGTCGCCACCTGCGACCAGTTCACCGTGACTCGCGACGTGCTGCGCCGGGAACTCGCAGCGCTCCCGGTCCGGGACGCAGCGCCCCGCCCCGGAGTTTCGACGCGCCCGGCCCGCCCCATGGCGGCGATGCGGTTCTACCAAGACGTCGCCGCGGCGTTTGCCCGCGCCACGGGCGACATCGGGTACGTGGTCGCCCGGGCGCTGGAAGCACCGGAATAGCCGTGGGTCGCCAGCGCGCCAAGCCAGTCACCTGGCTCGAGTACACCGCGCTGTGCCTTACCTGCCGGCGGCTCCGCGAACGCGCAGGAGCGTTCCCAAACAACGCAATCGCTGGAGCAGAAACTCGTGGCCGTCCTCCCGATCGCGGAGGACCGCGGCGGCACTTGGGCCAAGCTCCTTGAGCCACGCAAATGATCTGGAGCCGCTCTTTGGAGATGCCCCGGGGCCACACGCGGTCGACGGGCACTTTCGGACCGTCGGCGCGCGACGGTGCGTCGTAGGCGCGCTTCAAGGTAACGTTCAGGTTCATGTGTCACCCGCCGGGTCCCCGCGTTGCGGCGGACAGCCTGGACATCGAGCGCAACCCCGTGGAGGAACACTCGACCGGCACGGCTTCCCCTGCGGCGATCGGTACGCGCAGCCCCCCAGGCCCGAATTTGCGCCGGCACAAAGACCGCGGCCCCCCACGGTGACATGCTGGCGGCGGACACATCCGCGGAGGGAAGACGCATGGACATCATCGAGGCACTCTTGGGCGAGCACGGAGCGTTGTCCGCCCAGTTCGATTATCTGGAGGCGGCGGCTCCGCAGCTGCCGCTGAGCGCGCTCAAGGCGCAAGCGGACCTGCTCGCCGCCGCGCTTCAGTCGCACGCGCGCCTCGAGGACGAACTGCTCTTCACGGCCCTGGAGCCGGCGCTCGGGGCCGGCTCACCGGCCCTGCTGGGCATGCGCCTGATGCACGAGGAGATCGACCGCGGGCTCGAGGCGTGCCGCGCGGCCGTCGACGAGACCGAGGCACAGGGTGACCTGCTGGGCGTGCTCGGGTTGGCCCGGCAGCACTTCTTGGGCGAGGAGCAGACGCTCTTCCCGATGGCGAGGGAACGGATCTCGCGGGAGACGCGCGAGGCGCTGGGGGCGGAATGGGCCGCGCGGCGGAGCGTCGCGCCCACCGTCACACGAGCCGCCGCCGTCGAGGACGCGGAGACGAGCTCGGACGGAAACGTCTCGCACTATCTCCGGACCCACCGTCTGCACGCCGAGACGCTGCGGTTTGCTCTCGGCACGGAAGGACGTCCGCTGCAGGCGGCGGCCGCCGCAGCGGCCGCCGGTCGCGCGGCCAAGACCCTCGTCAAGGAGGGGCCGCTTCGGGTCACGGTGGTGGCCCTCCGCAAGGGTGCCGTGCTTGCCGAGCATCACATTACCGGACCGGCGAGTATCCACATCCTTTCCGGCCGGCTCACGGTGAGCACGCGCCGGGGAAATCTCGTCCTCGCCGCGGAAGACCTCATGGCGGTGGACGCCGGCGTGGCGCACGCCGCGGAAGCGCTCGAGGATTGCACGCTCTTGATCACGGTCGCGATGCCTTCTCCGAGACGTGACGGAGATCCGCCGGCAGGCCAGGGGGGCCGATGCGACGTGCCCGTCGGGAGACAACCGGTTCCAGCGGCGCCGGAGCCAAACGGGCGGAGCGCGACCGGTTGACCGCTCTGCTGGTGTCCTCCCCGCTGCTCAAGGGCCTGACCGCAGCCCAGTTCCGCGCGGTCGCCGCGGCGGCCCGCCACCGCGCCGTTACGCCTCACGGGCTGTTCTTCCGCCAGGGGGACTCGGCGACACTGATCTTCGTGCTGCTGACCGGGGAGGTCAAGCTGGCCGAGCTCCACGCCGACGGCGAGGAAGTCATCCATCGCATGGTCTGGCCCGGGGAGGCCTTTGGCGGCATCGCGGCCTGGGGAGACACCGTGTACCCGGTATCGGCCGAGGCAATGCAGCGGAGCGATGCGTTCGCGTGGGAAGGTCCGGCGATGATGCGCCTGCTGGCGCGGTACCCGTCCATTGCGCTGAACACGCTGCACCTCATGATCGCGCGCGTGCACGAACTGCAGAATCGAGTGACCGAACTGACGGTGGAGCGGGTGGAGCAGCGCCTGGCGCGGGCGCTGCGCCGCCTGGCGGCGCACGTCGGACGCCGTGTGGACCGCGGGACGCTGATCGATCTGCCGTTGTCGCGGCAGGACCTCGCGGAGCTGACCGGAACGACGTTGTACACCGCGAGCCGCATTGTCAGCCGGTGGGAAGAGCTCGGCGTGGTGGAGGCCGGCCGGGAGCGCCTGCTGATCGTCCAACCGGAGCGGCTCGACGCGATCGCCGACAACCGCTCGCCGGCCGGATCCGGAACGTCGCCCGAGTGATTGGGAGGGACAGCCATGACGACAACGACGGCACGAGACGCATTGCGGCGCCATCATGAGGAACTGGCCCGGACGATGGCGGAGCGGGTCGCCGCGCTGACCGAAAGCCCGCCGGGCGCCGATCCCGCGCCGCTCATTCGCTTTCTCCGCACCGAGCTGCTGCCCCACGCCGCTGGCGAGGACCGACACCTGTACCCCGCGGTCGAGCCGCTCCTCAGGGCGCACGGCATGGCCACCGCCACGATGCGGCTGGATCATCGGGCAATCGAGGGGTACGTCCGGGCTCTCGAGGAAGCGGCGGGACGCCTGAGGAGTGCCGGGCAGGCCGGGCGCGGCGAGGTCACCCGGGACCTGACGCGCCTGGCCTGGCAACTGCAGGCGTTGTTCGAGGTGCACTTGGAGAAGGAAGAACAGGTCTACATGGCGCTGCTTGCGCAGTATGTGCCGGAGGCCGAGCAGCAGCGGATTATCGCGCGGATGCACGAGGCTCCGCCCGAGCGCGCCCCCACGAACGAAGACGCCACCCTCGATGTTCGGTCGCTGCCGCCGGCCCGGCGTCACACCATCATCTTCGAGACGTTCGGTACGCTCGGTCCGGGACGCGCCTTCATCCTCGTCAACGATCACGATCCGAAGCCGCTCTACTACCAATTCCAGGCGGAGCAGCCGGGAGCGTTCACCTGGACGTATCTGGAGCAAGGGCCGGAGGTCTGGAGAGTGCGCGTCGGCCGGACGTAGGCCGCGGCGGACGGAGGGGAACGACCGATGGTGACATCGGAACACGTACAAGACGCGTTGCGTGGAGTGGTCGACCCGGAGCTCGGCGCGAACATCGTCGACCTGGGCCTGGTGTACGACGTGCAGGTGATCGGGCGCAGGGTGTTCGTGACGATGACGCTGACCACGCCGTTGTGCCCGATGAATGAGATGATTCCCGACGCCGTGCGACAGGCGGTCGGCGTTCTGCCCGACGTCGCCGGCGTCGATGTCGACCTGGTCTGGACTCCTCCCTGGGAGCCCCAGATGATGTCCCGCGAGCTCAAGGAGCGGCTCGGGTGGTGACCTACTGTGGGACGCCGCGGACGAGCATGACCCCGAGCGCCACGATGGCAACCGAGAGAATGAGCATCAGCCGTCCGATCCACGCTGCCAGGCGGCGAAGGCGCCGCGTGCGGGACGAGCGGGGGTCCTCCCGCGCCGCGAGGGTAAACCGAGGGCCCACCACGACGTCGTGCCACGCGCTGATGACCAGAATCAGCGCGACGAGCACGAGTTTGACGCCGAGGACACGGCCGAACCCGCTCTGCCACACGGATCCGTTTCGTACCTCCGCCCAGCCGTATCCACGAAAATGCAGGTTCGCGATCCCCGTGGCGACCAGCAGGCCGAGCGCCGCCCATGCGATCCAGCGGAATTGAACGGCGACGGCGTGGATGAGGGACGCGGCCACGGTCTCGTACGTGGGCCGGCGGAGTACGGGCAGGACCGCGGCTGCGAGAAAAGCCATCCCGCCGATCCACACGCACGCGGCGAGGATGTGCAGCGACACGACGAGGATGTACCAGACCATCAGTGGCCGCGGTGAGCCTGCCGGGTTTCCAGTACGGTCCGCACGGTGTTGGCCACAAACGCCAGTATGGCCACGACGCCCAACAGACCGCCCCACCGCCGGGCTTCGCCCGATCCTCCGAGGTCCCCAGAGAGCCGGACGATCAAGGAGAGATTCAGAAGCGCGAGCGGCCCGTAGAAGTTCGCGCGATACGAAACGGGACCGCCCAACACCGCCGGCAGGATGATCGGTGCATGCGCGAAGATCATGGCGAACACGAAGCCCAAGAACAGGGCGTGCAACGTCGCGTCGTAGAGCGGGCCGGCAACCGATCCACCGAAGAGGATCCACAGGCTCCCGCTGATTCCCAGCCAGACGTAGCCTGAGAGCAGGCTCACCGCGATGAACCCGGGGAGTCCGGTTTGCCGGACCGTGTGCCGCGCGATGTCGAAACGCAGCAGCCACAGGGCGAGGCCGAGCATCCCGGGCCCTTCGAGGCGCGGGCCGATCTGCGGGGCGCGCAACGTTAGGAGAAGCCCGGCCAGATAGACGGTGACGGCAAAGAGGAAGATATCCCGGCTCAGCCGCCCCGGCCTGGCCAGGCGGCTCAATTCCAGGCGTTCGCCTACGATAGTGAGCACGAGGAAGCCTCCGAGCCACGAGACCGCGCCGTAGATCGGCACGCCGGAAAGCCAAAGGGCGTTTCCGACGAGCCAGGCAATCGCGCCGGCGCCCATGACTCCGGTGAAGAGGGCCGGACGGGACCGGAAGGCGGACGCGAAGATCGCCACCAGCCCGGCACTCGCCATCGTCATCAGCAACGGCGCCGCCGGCGCGGGGACACCGAGGACCAAGCCGAGGCCGCCCAAGCCGCTCATCAGGGGCACGGCGTACGCGATGGGGTGGCGCACCGCCACCGCCCGCTCGAGGCCGATCACCGTTCCCAGAAAGCCCGACACCATGAGCGGCCCATGAGCCGACGCCAGGGCCGCCTGCAGCGGCGGCACCGCCCACCCAATCCGGATCAGTCCCGCCCACAGGCCGGCCAGCAACGCCAGCATCCCGAGGGCGACCAGTGGCAGACGGACCCGGCCGGCGCTCACCCTCGAACTCAGCGCCAGCGCCCGCGTCGGAGCCCCGCGGCAACCTCGGCGTGATCGGCGTCGGTCGGCGGCGGGGTGACGACGTTGAGGACGACGAGCCGGGTGGCGGCCTTAAGCCCTCGGGCTGTTCCCGCCGGTGCGAACGCGATGGCTCCCGGTCCGACCGATGCCTCGCGGTCGCCCACGACGAGCGTTCCTTCGCCCTCCAACACCGCGATCGTGACGTCGACCGCCGGTTGGTGAACGGGGATGAACTGCCCGGGTTCGAGGCACGCCAACAGCACTCTCGCGCGTTCGCTCTGCGCGATCGGAACGGGATTGAAGCGATCGGGTCGAAACGCGACGGCCGTCCGGTACGACCTCATAGGGTTGCTCCTCCCCTCAGCCGGGCCGCGGCGACGGGCTCGTCCGCCATGCACTGTACGACGGATACGCTTCGGCGTCTTTGTTCCGGCGCAAACGCCGCACGGTCAGGCAACGGCGCGCGGGCGGCCCCGCCGGGCGAGGACCCGATGCAAAATCGGGTCCGGCTCCGATGCATTCGACAAGAACGCTTGATATCTGTGTCATTGAGACCATAAAGGTCTTTTGAGTCTGCGCACTCGGGGGCGTCGATGAAGCTCAATCGTGAAAGCGAATACGGGTTAGCCGGTATGACGTACCTGGCGCAGCAGCGTCCCGGGACCGTGGCGACGGTCAAAGCCGTCGCCGACGCACAGACGCTGCCGCGGATGTTTCTCGCGAAGACGTTCCGCAAGTTGACCCGGCACGGCGTCCTGCGGTCGCACCGGGGACGGCAGCGGGGCTACGCGCTTGCCAGAACTCCTCAGGAGATCAACGTTCGCGAGATCCTGGAAGGCATCGAAGGGCGGGACCTGTTCACGCGCTGCGTCTTCTGGAGCCACGCGTGCGCCGAGGATCACCCCTGCCTATTGCATGGGACGTGGAAAACCGTACGACCGCAGGTGATGGAGCTGATGGCGGGGATCATGCTTGCCGACCTCGCCCGGGACCGGAATGAGCCCGGAGCGGCGTCGAGATTCGCCCTTGGAGGAGGGAGACCATGATGAACTCTCGTGCGAATCGACGCACTCGTCAGGGGGCTCTGACGCTGGCGGTCATCGCGAGCGCCGCGCTGCTCGCGCTCCCGGGCGCGCCGCCCGTGTCGGCCCAGAACGGCGAGAACGGCGTGTACGACGCGACAGTGCCGCCGGCGGGGCCGCAGCACGTCAAGCACGTAACGGTGGTCGCCAAGGACCAGGTCCAAGAGATCGCTCCCGGTGTGCGCGTGCCGCTGTGGACCTTCAACGGCTCCGTGCCGGCGCCGTTGATCCACGTGCGACAGGGTGACGAGGTCCGGGTGTCGTTCCTGAACAAGACGCCGATGGCACATTCGGTCGACTTCCATGCGGCGACGACGCCGTGGAACGTCTGGTACCAGCCGGTGGCTCCGGGGAAGAATCTGAACTTCAGCTTCATCGCGAAGGACCCGGGCGTGTTCATGTTCCACTGCGGCACGCCGCCGGCGTTCATGCACATCAGCAGCGGCATGTACGGGGCCGTCATCGTGGATCCCAGGACGCCGCTGCCGCCGGCCAAGGAGTTCGGGCTCATCGAAAGTGAGTTCTACGTCCGGCCCGGCCCCAACAACACCTACCAGCCCGACGCGCAGAAGGTGCTGGACGTGAAGCCCGACTACGTGGTGTTCAACGGGGTCGCCGATCAGTACCAAGAGCACCCGCTCGTCGTGCGGGCCGGCCAGCGCATCCGCCTGTACGTGCTGAACGCCGGGCCGACGCTATTCTCGGCCTTCCACGTGATCGGCTGGATCTTCGACAAGGTGTACGTCGACGGGAACCCCGCGAACGTGCTGCGGGGCATTCAGACCTACACCATTCCGCCGGGTGGGGGCGCGACGTTCGAGCTGACGATCGATCAGCCGGGACTGTATCCCTTCGTCACGCACGCCTTTGCCTTCACCAGCAAAGGCGCCGTGGGCGTCATCAAGGTTCTGCCGGCCAAGTAGCGCATGCGACAGAACTCCGGCGCGAACGCCCGTCGAGGACGCACCGTCGCCGGCGCCGCGGCCCTGGCCGTGACCGCGTTCCTGATCGGGCGGCCCCTGCGGGTCATGACGGCGCACCCGCCGCGAGGCGTCCCGTGTCGCTGCCGGTCCTCCTCGAGGGCCCCGGGCACGTCTACTCCGACGGTGACTTCGAACCGGGCGGCTGGCACCTGGACATCGTGGCGACAACGCGCAACGGTGACGTCGTGCGGGCACACCTCGTGATCCAACTCTAGCATCGCCCGCCGGGCCATCGTGGCTTGCTACCAAATGTGGGGGCCGGACAATCCCGGCCCCCAACACCGCGTCGGTCCCCGGTAAGTCTCTGTGTGGATGGAATGCGCGGCTAGGCGTCGTTCGCCATCTTCATAAACCAAGATCGAGAGGCGCTCACCCACCGGCTTCTCACCGTCTTCGGCCCCCGCCGCCGGTGCACTCCTCCGGGCGCTCCGCGATCCCCGCGACGATCGAGACCCCCGGGCGAGGGGGACCGCCGGGCCCCGCGAACGGTCCAGGGGCGGTGCTGGCGGCCTCACCGCACGACGGCGGCCGGGCGATCGGCCGTGCCGAAAATCGTCGCCGCGCCGCGCGGCAGGACGCGCACGACCGCGAGCGCGCGATCGTCGCGGGGCCCGGCGGTCCCCGCCCACGCGGCGACCGCCTCCATCACGGTATCCGCGACTTCGTCGGACGTGCCGTCCCGCGCGGACGCGACGACCGAGGCCAGCCGCTGCTCCCCGAACAGTTCGCCGTCGGCGCGGCGCGCCTCGGTGAGCCCGTCCGTGAACAGCACCAGGAGATCGCCGGGGCCGATCGCGGTCTCCAGGGACTCGTACCGGGCCTCCGGAAGGATGCCGCAGAGCAGCCCCGTGGACTCGACGGGCACCGCGTCGGCCGCGCCGGCGCGGAGCAGCACCGGCGGCAGGTGGCCGGCGCTCGCGAACCGGAGGCGCCCAGCGGTGTGATCGAGCACCGCGTAATAGAGGCTCACAAAGAGGTTCGTCTTCGGATCGCGGGCCAGCACGGCGTTGAGGCGCCCCAACACGTCGGCCGGGTCGCGGCCGTCGAGCGCCAGCGCCTCGAGGAGATACCGCGTCCGCGCCGCCAGCGTGGCGGCGGGAATCCCCTTGCCCGCGACGTCGGCGATCGCCAGCCCGACGCGGCCGTCCGCGAGCGGCAGCACCGCGTAGAAGTCGCCGCCGACCTCGCGGCTCGGTTGATAGCGGCCGGCGACCGCCACGCCGGGCAGCCGAACGCTCGGCGCCGGCATGAGGGCCTGTTGAATGATCCGGCCGATCTCCTGCTGCCGCTCGTACGCGCGCGCGTTGTCCACCGCGAGCGCGACCCGGTCCGCAAACGTCTCGAGCAGCCGGACGTCGCGCGGTCCGAACTCGCGCGCCCGCTGCGAGAGGACCTGAACGACTCCGATGGCCTGGCCGCCGGCGCGGAGCGGGACGCTGAGCGCGGCCTGCACCCCGTGCGCCGCGAGGTCCTCGTCGATCGCGCGCAGGGCATCGGGGTCGGCCACCTGCACCGCGCGGTAGCCGAGCGCCGTGCGTCCGGCGAGCCCTTCCCCGGGCTGGAGACGGCGGGCCGTGCCCGGGACGTCGCCGCCGAAGGCCTCGGGTGCCACCAACTCGCCCGTGGTATCGTCGACGAACCAGGCCGCTCCGCTGTCGCCGCCCAGCGCGGCGACGATGCGCTGCACGAGAGGAGGCAGCAGCTCGTCCAGCCGCACGGTCGACAGCGCGGCGTCGCTCACGGCCTGCAGCGCGTTCATTTCGCTGACAGAGCGCTCGAGTTGCGCGCTCATCTCGTTGAAGGCGCCGGCGAGCTCGCCGAGCTCGTCGGTCCGCCGCACCGGCACCCGGTAGCCGACTTCGCCGCGGCCGATGCGGCGGGCCCCGCGCACGAGCGCCTGTATCGGCGCGCTCAGCTCGCCGCCGAGCACCCACGCCAGGCCGAGGCCGAGGCCGACGTACGCCAGCAGCCAGGTGAGCTCGATTAGGGCCTCCCGCCGGACGGGCTCGTAGGCCGACGCCTCCGGGACGAGCACCAGCGCGGCCCACCCGATCGACGAAATCGGCACCGCCGCGCCGATGTCCGGCCGTCCCGTGAGCGGGTCGCGGTACGCCTGAATGTAGGCGCTCCGGCCGTTCAGGGCCGCGGCCACCGCGGGCAGCGCGCGGAGGCCGCCCGGCGTCCGGGCGCCGCTCCGCAGATCGACCACCACGTCGCCCGCGCCGTCGAGCACGATCGCGTCGGCGCTCGGTGTCGCGACCGGCGCGGACGCCGGCAGGCGGCTCAGATCGACGACGCCGTCCACCACGGCCACGAGGCGCTGATTCTCGGTGATCCCGACCGCCACTTCCGCAACGGGACGCCCCGCGACGAGGTGGGGCGGCCCGACCGCCCACGCGGCGCCGCCGCGCACACGCGCCACGACGTCGTGGTCGATCAGCGTGGCCTTGGGGGCGGGGGCGGGATCGCCCGCCTCGACGTGCCCGTCTGGCCGGGCCAGCACGAGGCCCAGAAACGCCGGGTCGCCGGCGCGAATCGCCGCGAACAGTTGCGCCACGCCGCTGAGGGGATAGGGCTGTCCGGTGACGGCGGCGCCGGCGTCGCGTTCGGTGTGCACCGCCGAGGCGAAGAAGGCGGTGACGTCCGCGGCCAGGGCCCGGGCCAGATCCTCCTGGGTCCGCACGACGGTGCTGCGCCGATCCGTGTTGCGCTCGCCGTACAGCACCACCGCGAGCAGGAGCACGGGTATCATGCACAGCAGGATCGCCGCGGCGATCTTACCGCGGATCCCGGTGCGGCGCGTCATGGACGGCCTGCCTCCGCGCGACCGCGTCGCGGACCGCCGCTACGTCGCGGCCGGCGGCTGATGGACTTTCTCGAGGGCTTCGCGTTCGGTCGAACAGATCGGCAGCACCTGATCCAGCCCGGTCAGCGTGAAGAGCTTGGCGATCTTCGGCTGGACCTCGGCGATCGCCATCTCGCCCTGACGTTCCCGCACCCGCTTGAACATCGCCGTGAGCACGCGGAGCGCGGTGCTGTCGAGATACGTCGTCCGGCCGAGGTTCACGACGATGAGCGGCGGCGTGCGGCCTGAGGCCTTGGCGAGCGCCTCCTCCAGCCGGGGCGCCGTGTAGAGATCCACCTCGCCCGCCACGTCCACGACCGTCACGCCGTCCGCCGTTCGCACTGCCACATCCAATTCCATGATAGGCCTCCTGTGGCGCGCCGCTTACTCCACGTCCTGCCCCCCGGCGGCCTGATACAGGGCAATGCCCTTATTCGCGATCGCCGAGGCGACGAACCCGAGCAAAAACAGAAACAGGCCCTTCGCCGCGATGAACAGCGCCGTGTCGCCGAACGACCGCCCGCCGGCCGTGCCGGCCAGGGCGCCCGACGCCACGAGTTCGAGATACGCGAGATAGAACACCACGAGCAGCAGCAGCACGCCGATCCCGAACACCGCCATGCCCGTGCCGCGCCCGGTTCGGTCCCGCACCAGCACCGCCACGGCCCCCCTCTCCTACTCGATGCGCGCCGTCGCGAGCGCGCGGGCGCAGGAACACTCCCGGGTGCGGGGCAGGCGCTCGACCAGCGCCCGCAGCAACCCGCGCAGCCGGTCGTTGTTCTCCTGAAACACGCGAAGCACCGCGTCGTGACTGACCGGATCGACCGACGGATCGCCCTCGACCCCGACGTCGTAGTCGGTGATCAGCGAAATGTTCACGTAGCACAACTCGAGTTCGCGCGCCAGGATGCACTCGGGATAGTTGGTCATGTTGATGACCTCCCACCCCTGGTTCCGGAACCACCGGCTTTCGGACCGGGTGCTGAATCGGGGGCCTTGGATCACCACCACCGTCCCCCGATCGCGCACCGGAATGCCGAGGGCGGCGGCCGCCTCGACGGTCAGGCGCCGCAGCGTCGGACAATAGGGATCCGCGGCCGAAACGTGGGTGGTCACCGGCCCGTCGTAGAAGGTGTCGGCGCGGCCCCACGTCCGGTCGACAAACTGGTCGCACACCACGAAGTCCCCCGGGCGCACGCCCGGCTGGAGGCTGCCGGCCGCGCACGGACCGATCAGCCACTGCACGCCGAGCGATTTCATGGCCCAGACATTCGCCCGGTAGTTGATCCGGTGCGGAGGCAGGCGGTGGGAGCGGCCGTGCCGCGGCAGGAAGGCGACGGCACGGCCGGCCAGCTCGCCGACCATGACGACGTCCGACGGCTCACCGTACGGCGTTTCGATCTTCAGTTCTCGCGCGCCATCGAGGAGCGAATAGAAACCGGACCCCCCGAATATTCCGACCTCCGCCTGCGCCACCCGCCATGCCTCCTTTACCCTGGGCCGACCCGATGGTATCATCCGTGGCGACGACGGGTCAACGCGACCGCTGCACGGCGGGGCGCCGTGGCCCGCCGCGCGCGTTTCTTGTCAGTCCGAGGAGGTCGTCGTGTCCGCGCCGTCGATGCCGCCCAGTCCCCCGCGTCCGTTTCGCGGTCCGAGCCGTCTCTGGTACGGTGAGGACGCCGTCGCGCGCATCGGCGAGTGCGTGGCGGAACTCGGGATCGCACCGGGTGCGGCGCTGCTCGTCACGGACGCCGTGGTCGACCGGCTCGGCCTCGCGCGCGCCGTGGCGGACGGCCTGACCGCGGCCGGGTTCACGCTCGAGCGCTTCGCCGACATCCCGGGCGAACCCACCGCCGAGGTCGCCGACCGCGCGGCCGCGCTCGCGCGCCGGCTGTCTCCCGTGCTCGTCTGCGGCGTCGGCGGGGGCAGCGTGATGGACGTTGCCAAACTCGCCGCGGCCCTCGCCCGGAACCCGGGCGGCGTGCTCGAGTACACGCACGAGGTCGGCCGACGGTTCAGTGCGCCGTCGATCCCGACCGTGCTCGTCCCCACGACCGCGGGAACCGGCGCGGAGGCCAGCCAGAACGCCGTGATCACCCACGACGGGCGCAAGGCGTTCGCCAACAGCCATCCGCATCTCCTGGCCGCCGGCGTGCTGCTCGATCCGCGATTGACCCACTCGTTACCGAAGACCGTCACGGCGCACACCGGGCTCGACGCGCTCAGCCACTGCGTGGAAGGCATGCTGTCGTCCGGCGCGGGCCCGCTCACCGACATCACGGCGTCCCAAGGGATCGGGTTGATCGTCGACGCGTTGCCGCGCGCCTACGCCGACGGCGGCAACGCGGAGGCGCGGGCGCAGATGCTCCTCGCGGCCTATCTCGGCGGCCTCACGCTCAACGCCGGGATGATCCTCGGGCACTCCATCGCGTACACGATCGCGAACCGGCTGCACCTGCCGCACGGCTTTTCCTGCGCGCTCGCCCTGCCGTACGCGATGGCGTACAGCCGCGACGCCGCGGCGGACCGTCTGCGCCGGATCGAAGACGCTCTGGCTCGTGCCCGCGGACTGCCGGCGGACTCCGCCGCCGGCCACCATGAAACTAGAGGCGCGGGCCACGATGTTATGGAGTCAGAGGCGTCCCCCGCAGGGGGGGATGCCGTGCGCCGCGTCCAGTCGCTCGGGCTCGACGTCGGCATGCCGGAGGCCCTGCGCACCCTCGGCCTCGAGCGGGAGCGCCTCCCCGAACTCGTGGACGAATGCCTCGTCCGTTATCCTCGTCCGAACAACCCCCGGCCGCTCGAACGGGAGCCGCTGCTGTCCCTCTACACCGCGATGTGGGAAGGCCGTCCCGCAGACGCCTGGCGCGGATGAGCGGGCCCGGGCCGCACACCTACCGGGCCGTGCTCTTCGACCTCGACGGCACGCTGCTCGACAGCGCCGATCTTATCGTCACGTCGTTCGTGGACGCCTGCCGAACCGGGCTCGGCCGCACCGTCGACCGTGAGGAAACGCTCCGCACGTGGTCGTGGCCGGTCCGCGAACGCTTCGAGGCCCTGGCGCCGGGCCGCGGGGACGAGTTGACGCAGCTGTACCTGCGCCGCTATTTCGAGCTCCACGATCACCGCGCGCGGCTGTTCCCGGGCGTGCCGGCCGTGCTCGACGGGCTGCGCGCGCGCGGGTACCTGCTCGGGATCGTGACGTCCAAGCGCCGCGCGACCACCGACGCCGCGGTGCGGACCTTCGGATTGGACCGCTGGTGTCAGGCGATCGTCGTCGACGAGGACGTCCGCCGGCCCAAGCCCGATCCGGAGCCGGTCGCGCTCGCCGCGCGCCGCCTCGGCGTCGCGCCCGCGGTCGCGCTCATGGTCGGCGACAGCGTGGTAGACGTCGCCGCCGGCCGGCGGGCCGGCGCGGGCACCGCCGCGGCCCTGTGGGGCACCATGCACCTCGACGACGTGTTGGGGGAATGCCCGGACCACCGGCTCGAGCGGCCCGAAGCGTTGCTGACGGTCTGCCTCTAACCCGCGCTCACTTCGCGATCCTCGGAGTGCCGAACCGCCAATCCGTTGGGTAGTGGCGCCGGTCGTTGCGGCCTCGGTCTTCCGGCGCCGGTCAGTTGCGGCGGCCGGCGCGCAGCCGCGCGATGTACAGGCGGGCCGCGTGTTCCATGGACGCCGCGCGCAGCGCATCTTCTTCGGCGTGCGCCGCGTCGTCCGCGGCCCACCGGTCCGCCGCGTCGTAGGCCGCGTCGTCCCCGGCGCGCGCCTCGCGCGTCGCCGCGGCGCCATCTCGCCGGCGCACGAGCAGCCCGCCGAGCGCGGCCAGCCGGTCGACGAGCGCCGGCACGCGGCGCACCGTCACCTCCGCGACGAGGGCCGTGAGCGCGGCGGCCACGAGCGGCGGCCAGGCGTCCCGCGATCCGCTGCCGGATCCGGGCCGGAACGGGTCCCCCGGGTTCGAAAGAAGGGCGCCCCCGGTGGTCTCGACAACTTTCGCCAGGAGCGCCGGGCCGCCCGCCGCCGGCCGCAGCTCCGGAGAATACGGGACGACGAGACCCGCGATCCGCGTGCCGACGACGGCCGCTCCGTTTCGCGCGGCGAGGACGGCGGTGTAGGTCCCCGGCACGGCCGCCGGCCAGGCGCCCTCGTACCGGCCGGGCGCCGTTTCGATGAGGGGAATGCCGCGCCGCCCCCCGCCAGGCGTCGAGATGTCGCCGGCCACCGTGAGCCCGCTCCACGGCGTCCCGTCCGGGCGCCGGACCTCGAGCGCGACGCGGCCGCGGCCGCCGCGGGACGCCGTCGCCGCGTACAGCCCCGCGCCCTCGTCCCGCAGCATCCAGCGAACCGTCTGCGACCAGAAGCGCGCCACGTCCGGCCAGGTTCCCCACCTCGCGGTCCACCGGACGCCGTCGTCGGACGTGACGGCGACGGCCCGGCCCAACCCGTACTGCCACGTCGCCACCACCGGATCATGCCGGGGGCTCAGCAGCGCCACGTCCGCGTCGGGTTTGGCGACCGTGGCCACGTAGCCGTCGATCGGCGGGGGCGCGGACAGGCCGGCCAGGGTGGGCGCCGGGCCGCCGCGCGCGAGCGGCGTGTACGCTTCGACGAGGTAAGACCGCATGGCCAAAAAGGCCTCGGTCGTGAAGATCTCCGGGATCGCGTAGAGATCCTTCGCGTAATACGCGCGGCCGAGCCCCCATCGGGCGAGGTTCCGCATGAAATCGCGGTCCGCGTCGTTGCCGATGGCGACGCTGCTCACGGTGATCCGGTCGCGCGCCATGTCGGTCACGAGCGTGCGGAAGTCGCCCGGATCGGTGAGACCGTCGCTCACCACGATGACGTGCCGCAGACGCGCGGGCGACGTGCGCAGCGCCGCGCGCGCCCCCGCGAGCGGAGGATACATCAGGGTCCCGCCCCCGGCCTGGATGTGGGCGACCTCGTCGAGAATGCGGGCGCGAAAGCGCGCCTCCGTCATCGGCACGAGCCACCGGTACTCCTGATCGAACGTGATGACGCCGATGAGATCGTGCGGGCCGAGGTGGTCGATGACCGAGGCCGCCACCTCCTTCGCCAGCTCTTCCTTGGCGAGCTCCGTTCCGAACGCTTCCATGCTGCCGGACGTGTCGATGACGAGCACGATCGCGACGGTCGGCAGCGCGGCGGTCTGCCGCACGTCCATCTTGAGCGGCAGGACGGCTTCGAGGGGCGTTCCGGCGTATCCGCCGATGCCGAAACTGTGCGGGCCGCCGATCGCGGCGAGGCCGCCGCCGGCCGAGCCGACAAAGGTCCGGAGCGCGTCCTGCTGCGCCGCGCTCAGCGCGGTGGCCGGCACGTCATCCAACACGACGCCGGCGTACGGCGCCAGCCCGAGCGGTGACGCCGGCAGGGCATCGGGCAGACGCGGCTCGACGTCGAGTCCCTGCCGGGTCAGCCAGGCCGTGAGCGTGCGCGGCCCATCGCTCACGAGCAGCACCCGGGGACGGCCGCGGACGACCACGAGGGCCTCACCGTGATCGTTGCCGGCCACCGTGTCCGGCGTCGCCTCGATGTCGACCGTGTACCGGATGGGGCCTGGTGTGAGCGCGATCTCCGGGAAGCGGACGGCCGTCAGGCCGGGGTCGAGCGACACCTGGCGCACGGCGCTGGCGATCCCATCTCGGCGCAGCGTGACGGCGGCGGAGGCCGCGCCGGTCGAGCGCAGCACCGCCCGGATCTCGTACCGTTCGCCCGGCCGGACTTCCTGCGGTGCGACGACGTCATCCACCAGCACGTCGGAGGCCGGCGTGCCGCCGGCCGGCACGGCATCGATCGGGACGCCCGCCGCGGCCGCCGCGCGCGCGGCGGCCGCGGCGTCACCGCTGTTCTCCTCGCCGTCGCTTAGGAGGACGATCCGCCGCGTCCCCTCCGGCGGGAGCACACCGCGGGCCAAGTCGAGCGCCGCGCCGATGTCGGTCGCGTCCGGCTCCGGCCCCACGCCGAGGTCTTCCGCGGCGGGGTGCGGGCCGACGGGCACGCGCAGCGCCGGCCGCCCCGCGAACGTAATCACACCCGCCCGGTCCCCCGACCGCATCCGGGCGAGGGCGGCGCGCAGAAAGGCCGCCTCGGCATCGCCCGCGCCGGTGGCCGTCACGCTGAGCGAACGATCCACGACGAACACGACGGAGGCGCCGGTGGCCGGCACCCGCACCGCGGGACCGGCGAAGGCGAGAATGAGGAGGCCGACCATGCCGGCCCGCAGCAGCGCGGCCGTGCGCCACCGCCGGCCGGCGCGGCGCCGTCCCAAGCGAAGGACGAGGACGACGCAGGGCAGGAGCAACAGCGCGAGCGGCCGGGCGAAGGAGATGAACGGCATCAGGCGTCTCCGCCGTGCCGCCGGGTCGCAAGCGTCCACTCCCCGAGCGCCGCGGCGATCCCGAGCAGCACGAACCACGGCCACACCGGGAGCTTCGCGGCGGCCCACGGCGGCCGCGAAGCCTCCGGGCCGGCCGGGCCCTGCCCCGGCGCGATCCGGCCCGCCGTCTCGGATCCCACCGCGACGGGCAACGCGCGCTCGCCGGCGGCCGTGACGATGCGATAGACGCCGGCGCGCGGCAGCGATACGGAGAACACGTCGTCGCGCGCCCGGACGTCGACGCGCGCGCCATCGGGCTGCACGACCGCCGCCTGGGTAGTCCCCGCCGCCGGCAGCTCAACGGTCTCGCCGGCCCGCAGCGCCCCGGTGTCGCCCCCGAGCCACGCAAGACCGTTGGCGATCAGCAGCGGGAACGCGACGTGCCGCGGCAGATCGGAATCCGCGAGCGCGAACGCGAGCACGAGCGCGCGCACGCCGTGGTCGTCGTACGCCCACACTAGCGGCGACGGTCCCGCGGCCAGCACGCGGCCGGCCTCCGGGGCAAGGCGCAGGGCGCGGCGGACGTGCACGTCGCCGAAATCGACGAACCGGAGGACGGGGTCCTCACGGTCCCAGGTCGCGAACGCCGGCGTCTCGAAGGCGCCGGACGAGCCGGCGGGCAGATTGGGCGGCACCGTGTCGAGGATGAGGTACCGGCCCGGCGGCACCGGCCCCGTGCGCACGCGGTCGAGAATCACGACGTCGTACCCCCGCCACGCGGCGGGATCGGTCTCCCGGGTCGCGGCGGCGCGGGCCACCGGCGCGACCCGCAGCAATTGCTCGAGCGGCGGATCGTCCGGGCCGACGAGGAGCACCGACGGGAGCGGCGCGGCGTCGAGCAGCGTGGTGGCCGTGTCGTCGTCGGGGAGCGCATCGTGCACGCCGAGCCGCGCCTGCAGCACGTCGGTACCGGCCTGCCTGCCCCGCCCGCGGGGGCCCCGCCCGGGGGAGACGGGAAACACCACCGTCCGCGTTTCGCCCCCATGGAGCCCGAGCGTGGCCCCGTACACGGGAACGGTGTCGCGGGTCACGGCGAGCGGGACCCGGACCGCGTCCCGGCCGAAGTTCGTCACGCGCACGAGCGCCTGCGCGGAGCCGGCGTCGCGGACCACCCGCAGCGCCACGATCCCCACGTTCTCGGACGCGGTCCCGAGCACGCGGCCGGTCACCGTGGGCAGCGACGGCACGGGGGACCGCGCGGCGTCGGTCCAGACGAAGATGCGCGCCCGCGGCCCCGGCGCGAGGGCCGCGGCGAGGTCCACCGCCGCCGCCAGATCGCCCGCGACGTCCCACGGCTGCGCGCGGTCCAGCGCGTCGCGGAGGCGCGCGCGGTCGGTGGTCGGCGGCACCAGCACGACGGGACGCGCGGCCGCGAGCACGAGGGCGGTGCGCCGGCCC
>DASYZR010000075.1 GCA_035945995.1 bacterium | reverse complement strand
GTAGCGCTTCCTGCGCGCGCGGGCCGCGCGGCCCGCGAAAACCGCGGAGTCGGGGCGAGGATCGGCGACGCGCCGGATGCTCTCCTTCGTGCTCTCCGGAACGGCCGCCGCGAAGGGGTTCTGGTCGCCGGTGCCATCGAGCAGGCCGAAGTCGTAATTGCACGCAGCGCGTCCGGAGACCTCGAGCGCGTAACGTTCCATCCAGGTGCGCGCGTCGAGCGGCTTATCGTCGGGGATCGCGGACCATGCGGCAACGAGCTTGCGCGCCTGATCTTTCATCTGCCCCAGCTGCGTCCGCTGGTTCAGCGGCGCGTACCACGGCAGCATCACGCGGCGGACATGGTTGTAGTGCTCGCCGTCGCCGATGACCGAGATGCCTCCGCCGCGGGTATTGCTCAGCTGGGCAAAGAAGTTGATCTCCTCGACGCGCTTGCCGAACCGCTCCTCGTCCCCCGCCACCTCGTCCAGCAGCTCGGGGTCCGAGACGACCACGAGCCGCCACTTTTTGGTCGGGATCCCGACCGCGTAGATGTGCCCGAACTGGCGGTAGTAGTCGAGCTGGGTGTCGTTGTCGTTCAGGATGTCGAAGTTCGCGAACCGCTCGCCCCTCGGCACGAGCCAGCGAACCGCGTACGGGATCTCGAGCGGGCCATCTCCCGGCGCGGGCACTGGGGCTGCGGGCAACGACGCCGCGGGCGGCGGCGTCTCCTCGCTGTGGACGTCGGGATAGACGAACTCCTGCAGTTCGTGGCCGACCAGCTGGAAGGTGGAGGAGCCGACGCCGACGAGGTCCCCCTCGGACACCATTGCGGCCGTGACCCGCCGCTCGTTGACGAAGGTGCCGTTGCGGCTGTCCAGGTCCACTATGCGATATCCGCCCGCCTCAGGGCGGAGCTCGGCGTGGTACTGGGAGACACCCGGATCGGCGATCACGACGTCGTTATCGGGCGCGCGTCCGATGCGCAGCATCGTGGCGGGCGGCAGGGGTGCCGCGCGCGGCCCGCCGGCCGCCTGGCCGGGGTCGGCTCCGCTGACGGTGCAGCTCAGGACCGGCCCGTCCGCGGGATCCCCGAGCCGGATCAGGCATTCGGAGCTGATCTCGATCCGGTCCACTCGCTGGTATCCGGCGTAGATGCCGTTGGTGCTGCCGTTGTCCGCCAGCACCCATCGGCCGTGCTCCAGCCGGAGCACGGCATGGCGCCAGGACACGCGGGCATCGGTGATCACGATGTCGCACTTCGGGTCGCGGCCGATCAGGTACGAGGGGCCAGCTGGCAGGCTCTGGTCGGATCCCTGGGTTCGGACCGCCAGCGGTGGTACGGACCCGCCCGAAACGGATTCCGCGGTGCTCACGCACCAACTCTAAAGCGCCAAATAGAAAGTAGAACAGGTGCATCTCAGGTCAAGGCCCGATCAGGCCAGGTAGACGGTGTATCAGGCCCGGGGTAACCTGACTCTAGCTTCCGTAAGGGCTTCCGGACCCACGGGAGCCTGGTCGGGGGAGTCGTAACAGCGACCCGGGCGGGCCTAGTGGAGGGGGACGCGACAATGGCCTTGCACTGCTAGCCGGTGGACATCGCTCCGTCGTTCGCCACGTATCCGGTAATGGTTTCGTGCGAACGATGACATAACGTATTCGCCTCCCGCTTCTTGCACAAGCTCGACAGGTCCGTACAAAAGGATCTCCTCCCCGCCTCGTCACGTCCATTGAAACCATCCGTCCGGGAGCGCCCAGATGCCTGAGCTACCCATGGTTGGCGATGAGTTCGCGGGCTACCTGCTGCGCGCCGTGGTGGGGCGTGGCGGGATGAGCGTCGTCTTCCAGGCCGAGAACCCCCGTCTTGGCAGCGTTGTCGCCCTGAAGGTGCTCGCCCC
>DASYZR010000074.1 GCA_035945995.1 bacterium | reverse complement strand
CGATGCCATTCTCGCCGGGTGGATCGGCGCGCACAAAGAGTCCGACGTGCTGGCGCGCTGCGACGAGGCCGGCGCGGTCGCGGGCCCGGTCTACGACGTACCGCGCATCCTCGCGGACGGCCAGTACGCCGCCCGGGATGACATCGCGACCGTCGCCGACCCCGACGCCGGGACGCTGCGCATGCCCGGGGTGATCCCAAAGTTCACCGATACGCCGGGCGCCATCCGCCACGCCGGCCCGGCCCTCGGCGCCCACAACGGCGAGATCTACGGGGAATGGCTGCATCTCGGGGCCGCGGAGCTCGAACGCCTTCACGCTGAGGGGGTCATCTGACACGATGCGCACCGTCCCGACCGAGGCGATCACGGCGGCGCTGCGCGAGCTGTGCATTACGATCAATCACCGGATGGGCCCGGACATGCTCGCCGCCCTCGAGCGGGCCCACGCCGCCGAAGAATCCGCGATCGGCCGGACGGTGCTCGCGCGCCTGCTGGAGAACGCGCGGGTGGCGCGCGAGGAGTGGTTTCCGATCTGTCAGGACACCGGCACGGCCGTGGTGTTCCTCGACGTCGGGCAGGACGTCCATCTGACCGGCGGAGACGTGCAGGCCGCGATCGACGAGGGCGTCCGGCAGGGCTATCGCGACGGCTATCTCCGCGCGTCGGTCGTCCGCGCGCCGCTCCACCGCGAGAACACCGGCGACAACACGCCGGCGATCGTCTACACGCGCATCGTGCCGGGGGACCGGGTCACGCTCTCGATGCTGGCCAAAGGCGCGGGGTGCGACAACATGAGCCGTCTCGCGATGCTCACGCCCGCCGACGGCCGCGGCGGCGTGATCGAGTTCGTGACCCGCGCGATCGCCGAGGCCGGACCCAATCCGAGTCCGCCCCTCATCGTCGGGGTCGGATGCGGCGGCACGTTCGAGTTGGCGGCCCTGCTCGCGAAGCGGGCGCTGCTGCGCGAGGTCGGCGCGCCGTCGCCCGAAGCGGACGCCGCGGCCCTTGAGGCGGAACTGCTGCGGCGGATCAACGACCTCGGGATCGGGCCCGGCGGCTTCGGCGGTCGCGTCACCGCGCTCGCGGTGCACGTGGAGCAGCATCCGACCCACATCGCCAGCCTGCCGGTCGCCGTGAACCTGGACTGCCATTCGCACCGCGCCGGCCGGACGATCCTGTGAGCGATCAGATCCTCGTGACGCCGCTCGCGCCGGCCGACATCGAGCGGCTCCGTGCCGGCGACGAAGTCCTGCTGTCGGGTGTAGTCTACACTGCCCGGGACGCGGCGCACGAGCGGCTCGCCCGCATCATCGCCGCGGGGCAGGCGATGCCCGTCGACCTCCGCGGCCAGGTGCTCTATTACTGCGGCCCCACGCCCGCGCGTCCCGGCCGGCCGATCGGTTCCGCGGGCCCGACGACGGCCTCCCGGATGGACCCCTACACGCCCGCCCTCCTCGAACGCGGCGTGCGCGGCATGATCGGCAAGGGCCGGCGCTCCGCGGCGGTCAGGGACGCGATCCGGCGGTACGGCGCCGTCTACTTGGCGGCGGTGGAGGGCACCGCCGCCCTCCTCGGACGCCGCGTGCGGAGCGCCGAGGTCGTCGCGTTTCCCGATCTCGGCGCGGAGGCGATCTACCGGCTGGTCGTGGAGCAGTTTCCCCTCGTCGTCGCCAACGATTGCCGCGGCGGCGACGTCTACGAGGACGGCCGGGCGAAGTTCCGGCGGTAGACTCGACCGCAGTTCACGGGCGCTTTCGCGCCATCGCCTTGACACGGACTTGCGACCCCGTCCGTCGTGCCGCGCGATCCGCGGGGCATAAATGCCTATGTCCACCCGGCCCCTCCGGTGCGGCAATCGATCGTGACGAGGTGATGCATGCGAATCCAGCGAGTGACGGCGCTTCTCGTAGTGGCCCTCATCCTCCCCGTATCGGCCTCGTTCGCCTCCCCGGCCCCGGCGCCGGACCCGACCCTCGCGAACCTGTCGGCGCTGCGCGGACCGGCGTTCGACGTCGCGTTCCTGCGGGCCGCCGTGCCCGACGACGATGAGGCGGTCGAGCTGGCGATGACGGCCACGCTCTACGCCGATCACGCGGACCTGCTCCGGTGGAATCAGGACTTTGCGGAGCGCGAGCACGCCCAAATTCGCGAGATGCTCGCCCTGCTGGGAGAATTCGGCACCGGGCCCACGGAGCGCAAGGAAGGCGTCGCCACCGCCTCGGTCAAGAAGTTGCGGGCGCTGCGGGGCCCGGCGCTCGAGCGGACCTACATCGCGCTCATGACCCGGCACTTCGATCGTAGCATGGCGCTCGCGAAACTCGCCGCGCAGAGGGCCGACCGCCCGGCGCTGCGGACCTTCGCGACGAACGCCGCCGCGGTCGACCGGCAGGACGAGGGCACGCTTCGGGGCTGGCTCGCACGCTGGTATCACTGAGCGCGGCAGCCCCGCCGGAATCCGGCGGCCGCCGCGTATGACAAAGACCGCGCTACGGCGTTGAGACCGGCGCCGGCGCGACGGCGTGGTCGATCGCACCGTCGAATGTCTTCGCCACCTGCATGACGCCGTACACTTCCTCGGGCGACAGCCGCCGGAGGGCGGCGAACACTTCGTTGTGGAGCCGCACCGCGTCGGCCGCCCGGCCCCAGCGCGACGTGACGCGGGCGAGCAGGTAGCCGGCGATAATGACTTCCACCGTCATGCCGGCCCCGGTCGAGTGGCGGTAGGCGGCGGTGAGATAGCGGAGCGCGCGCTGCGGTTGACCCTGGGCCACCGACACCGCCCCGAGCACGATGCCCGCGCGCGCCACCTCGTCCGTGACGCCCGCGGCGTGACTGCGGGCCACGGCCTCCTCCGCGCTCGCCCGGGCATCGGCAAGCGCCCCGAGGGCGAGGTAGCAGCGGGCCAGCTCGGTCAAGGCGAGGCATTCGCCCCGGACGTCCGACAGCCGGCGGGCCATCGTCACGCTCAACCGCAGGTGTTCCAACGCCGCCTCCGGCCGGCCGGCTTCGATCAGGACCATCGCCCAGTTCTTGCGGACCCGGAAGACGGTCTCGAGGTCTTCATACTGCTCGGCGATCCGCAGCGCGAGCCGGTATTCCTCCGCGGCCGACTCGTACGCACCGAGGCTGTAGTGAATGAACCCGAGATTCATGCGTACCTCGGCGACCCGGGCCGGCGCGCTCGCCTCGAGCAAATCCAGGGCCTCGGTCGCCGCGGCGAGCGACTCTTCAAAATTTCCCAGCCGGAAGAGCATGGTGCTGAGGTAGGCCAGCAGCTCGCCGTGCAGCGCGGGCATAGGGCTGGAGATCGCTGGGATCAGCGCGAGGGCGGCGCGATACCGCGCCACGGCCTCGTGCAGCCGCCCCCGCAGGTGCGCCGCATATCCGAGCCCGCGCAGCCCGCGGCACTCGGTCAGCGGATCGCGGGCCCCGTCCAGCGCGTCGCGGAGCAGCCGCTCCGCCTCGGGCAGCCGGCGAAGGCCGAGCAGCGCCTCCCCCATGCCGAGCGTCGCGGCCGCCGCGGCCTGCGGCACGCCGCACACGGACCCAAGACGGCCGAGTTCCTCGAACGCGGCGTGCGCGGCGGCGTATCGCCGCTGATCCACGGCGGCCCGCGCCTGATCCCCGGCGGCGCGCAACGCGCGCGCGACGGTCGTCGCATCGAGTCCGGCGAGGAAGTACTCGAGCGGGCGGCGCAGCCGCCGGGAGAGATGCCGGATCGTGGACAAGGAGGGGCGCGCGCCGTCGTGCTCGAGCAGGCTGATGAACGCCTTGGTCAGCATGGGGGCCGCCGCCTCGGCCTGACTGAGTCCGAGCGCGAGGCGGGCCTGTTTCAGTAGTTGCCCGAAGGTCAATTGTGCCATTGCCGCGCGTCCCCGAACGTCAATGAGTCCTTGACTATTCAGCGGGGAAACGCGGCGATTCCTGCCGCACGCCGGTAGGCGGCCGTCCGGCCAGACGCAACCTACCCGGCGCAGCGCAGGCTCGTGTGGTGCTAGCCGCCCGCTCCGCTTCCGCCGTCGCTCGCCAGGACATGCGCCTGCGAATGGCCGGCGTGCAGGCTGCTTCCCGCGATTCCACCAAGCACGAGCAATACCATGGTCACCACGATCGCAAACATCTTCCGCATCCCGATCACCTCCATGGAGTTTTTAGCCGGACGGCCACGTCTGAATAGTTACGGACTCCTGCCGTGAAAGAGTGGACCTCCTGTCGGCCAGTGACATTCGCGCGGTCACTGCGAAGGTTGAGCCACGCTTTTCAGAATACCTACCAAACAAACGTACGATTGACGACCAGGAGAATGAGCCCGGCCGGGTAAGAAACGTGGAAACCGGTCACGCGCCCGCACGACGCCGGGATGCGATGTCTTGGGAGGAGAGCCGAGAAACCGTGACGTCGCGCAACGCCTCCGCGCAGGTCTTCGGCACCCGGGTCCGCGTCATGTTTGACGGCATGTCGGCGGACCGAAAGGCGCTCGCGCACCTCGGACCGTGGACCATCGCGGTCGCGGACGCGGTCCCGGGCGATCTTGCCGACGTCGAGCTGCGCGAGCGTCGCGAGCGGGCCATTCGCGGACGCCTCGTGACGCTCGTCCAGCCTTCGTCCCGACGCGTACCGCCGCCGTGCCCGCACTTCGAGCGGTGCGGCGGATGCCAGTGGCAGCGCCTCGACGGCGTCGCGCAGAACGCAGCCAAAGGTGCCTTGGTGGAACGTGCGCTCGCCGCGTCCGGGCTGGATGCGGTTCCGGTCGATGTCGTTCCCGCCGCGGACGGATGGGGATACCGGACCGCCGGCACGTACGTCCCGGCGGCGGACGGCCGCGGGCCGGCGTTGGGGTTGCACGCCGCCGCCGGACCGGCGCACGTCGCCATCGACGCGTGCCCGGTGCAGTCCCCCGTTCTTCAGAGGACGTTTGCCGAGGTGCAGCGGGCGTGGAGGATTCTCGCCCCGGCGCTTGACGCGGCGGGCGGGGGCGAACGGGTCTGCCGGCAGATTCGTCTTCGGGTCGGCGAAGCGTCGCAGGAAGCGGCGGTCGGCCTGGTGGTCGACGCGCCCCTCGCACCGCCGCTGCGCGACGCGATCCTGGACGCGCTGCGCCGGCATCTTACGGGCCTGGTGGAAGTCACGGTCAAGCGGGCCCGTCCGGCCGAGCCGGAACTGCGCTGGGGACAGGCGGGTGTGGTGGAAGCGCTCCTCGGCCGCTGGTACCACGTCCCGGTGTTCGCGCCGTTTCCGGTGACCGGCCGCGCGGCGTCCGCGGCCGTCACTTGCGCGCTCGACGCCTTGGAACTGGACGGCACCGCCACCCTGCTCGAGATGGATGCGGGGATCGGAGCCTACACGCTGCCCGCCGCCGCCCGGGCGAAGCGCGCCGTCGGACGGACGGCCGGGGAGCACCTCGCCGTCGCCCGGCAGAACGCGGCGTGGAACGAGGCGTCAAACGCGATCTTCGTCGATCGCGCGTCGCAGACGCTTTCGGCGGTCATCCGGTCGTACGGCCCGACCCGGCGGGCCCTCGCCCACGTGACGGGCGACCCCGTGCCCTTCGGCGCGCTGCACGAGGCGGGGGTGGAGCGTCTCGTGCTGGCCGCGACCTCGCCGGCGCGCCTCGCCGACGCGGCCGGGGCCGCGCACGCGGCCGGGTTTCGGCTCCGCTCGGTGACGGTGGTCGATACGCATCCGCAAACCAGCCGCGCGGACCTCTACGCGGCGGCGGACGCCCGGCGCGGCGTCTGGTCCGGGAGCTACGACGGCTCGAGTTCCGCGACGGAGCGGGCCGCTCCGCCGGCGGCGGACGCGGGGGGCGGCGTCGACGCGGCCACCGAGCGGCCGGTGAAGAGCCAAAGCATCAACACGCCGCCCATCGAGACGCCGGCCATAGCCCATAACGCTACCGGCGGCGACGCGGTGTCGGCAAGACGCCCCAGCGCGAGCGCGCCGATGAGACGCGTGCCCTGGACGAGCACCTGACGGTTGCCGAGGACGCGGCCGAGCAGCTCCTGCGGGGTCGTCTGCATGACGAGCGTGGCGTTGACGATGTACGAGAGCATGTTGCCGACCGCAAAGATAAACGTTCCCGCCACCAACCCGAGATACCACGGCGCGGACGCGAACACCGCCACGCCGAGACCGGCGATCAAATAGGCGACGACCGCCAGACCCGGCGTCGCCCACCGCCTCGTCAGCCCGGCCAGGACGAGCGCGGTCGCCAGTTTGCCCGCGCCGAGCGTGCTGTTCACGACCCCGTAGGCCGTTGGCGAGAGGTGGGCGGTGTGCACGATCATCGGCGCGCGAAGCGCTTCGAATGCGAGGGTGAGGTAGCCCGGCACGATCAACAGGGCAAAGTATCGCTGGAACGGCGTCCTCCATAAGTACCGGAGCCCCGTCGTGAGATCGGCGGTGATCGAGACGCGCCGCCTGGTACCGAGGCCCGCGCCCCACGCGAGCGGCATGAGGAGGACGCACGCGGCGCTCACCAGGAACGACCCGGCGTCGGCGAACATGACACCCGCGTAGCCCAGCGCCAGCACCGCCGCCGCTCCGAGGACCCCGCCGAGAATCTCCGCGACCCGCTCCGTCGTCTGGAACAGCGCGTTCACCGCCTGCAGCTCTTCCGCCGTCGCGATCGACGGCAGCAGCGCGTTGACGGCCGCGCGGAAGAACACGGAGCCGACGTTCAGAATTCCGAGCAGGATCAGCCCCGCGGGCAGCGACCACGGAAGCACAAACGGGAGGGCGGCCACGACCAGCGCCCGGCCGACGTCCGAAAACGCGACGATGACGCGGCGGTCCACCCGATCGGCGATGGTTCCGGCGAGAAAACTGAAGACCGCCTGCGCGACGTATCCCGCGCCCAGCGCGGCCGCCAGCGTTGTCGCCGACCCGGTGAGCGCGTACACCCAGAGAGTGATCGCGATGAAGAAGACCTCGTCGCCCAAAAAGGAGACCAGTTCGCCGCCCCACAGCAGGGCGAAGGCCGGGCGGCGAAGCACGCTGAGCCAGGCCGGCGCCGGACGCGCCGCGGGGAGGGCGCGGGGTCGAGCGCCCGCGCCGACCACCCGGCGCAGGGCCCGGACGAGCGCCGGATCGAACTGCGTGCCGCTGCACCGCTCGAGCTCCGCGAGCGCCGTCTCGCGACTTGCCCGCGGCCGGTAGACGCGGTCGTTCGTCAAGGCGTGGTAGGCATCCGCGATCGCCACGATCCGTGCGGCCAGCGGGATCGCCCGGCCGGCGAGGCCGTCGGGGTAGCCGGATCCGTCGTAGTGCTCGTGGCTCGCGCGGACGAGCGGGACGATGCGCGAAAGGCCGGCAATCGACTCGACCATGGCGGCGCTGTCGAGGACGTGGTGCTCCATCACGCGCCACTCATCGGGGTCGAGCTTGCCCGGCTTCTGTAGAATGGCGTCCGGAACGGCGACCTTGCCGATGTCGTGCAGCAGACCGGTCAGGAACGCGTCGTGCGCCAACCGCTCGCTCACTCCGGCGGCCCGGGCAATCTGTTTGGAGAGCTGCGCGACGTCCTGCGAATGCAGCCCGGTGCGCGTATCCTTCACGTCCATGGCGTCCGCGAGCACCGCCGTGGTGGCCAGCACACGACGCTCCTCCCGGCCGCTCATCGAACGCGGATGAAACACGTGGAGCACCACGCCGCCGGCCAACAGCGGCAGGGCGCTCAAGGCGACCCGGCTTGCGTGCGGCAGCCAGAGGCGCTCGATCGCGACGGTCGCGAGGACCAGCGCCACGGAGCTGACCAACGAGGTCCCCCACCCGTTGCCGACGACGATGAGCGCGCGTCTCCACGCCATCCGTTCGGTCCGGGCAATTCGAACGGCGACGAGCGGTGGCCGAACGGCCGCGTAAACGATCGCCGCGATGACTATGGGGACGAGCGTGCCGAGGCGGTACGGCGCATCGGGGAACTGCGGCAACCGGATCAGCATCACCGCCAGCACGCCGCCCGCGAGCGCCGTGCCCTCTTCCATCGCGCGGACGCCGCCCCACCGCTCCGGCTCCCCGACCGTCGCGGCCGCAAGACCGAAGAGACCGCCGGCCAGCGCGAGCTGCGGCCGGCCGAGGCCGAGCGCGACCAGCACGGGAACCACCAGCAGCGGGAAATCATCGCTCGGCGAAATCCGCAACGGGTAGGCCGCGAGCCACGCCACCGTCGCCGCGGTCGATGCCAGCAGCAGCAGATCGGGCAGCCGCACGTGCGTGCCGAGGCCCCACCGGGCCCAGACCACGGCCGGGAGCAAGAACAGCAGCCCGTTCAGGACGGCGATCCGCCGCGTTCGCGTCATGAAACCGCTTTGGGGTCGAGCGACCGGGCCGCATCGAGAAGTACCGCAGCGACCCGAGGGTCCAACTGTGTGCCAAACAGCGGACGAAGGGCTTCCGCGGTGGCCGCGTGGGTGATGAGACCGGGCCTCTCCGGCGTGCCGTACCGCAGTTCATCGTAATATTCGGCCGCGGCGAGCACCCGCGCCCCGAGGGCCGCCGGACCGCGCAGCCGCGGCGACAGTTCCGACCACGGGGTGTGGTGTTCCCGCACCATGTCGGCGACGATCGTGTCCGGATACGACGCGAGAATCCGCGCCCCGGCGACCGCGTGACCTTCCGGCGAGTCCGCCCGCCTGGCGGCGTCGATGAGGCCGATGTCGTGCAGCAGCGCCGCGGTGCGCCACGTCTCCACCGTGTCGGGAGAAACCCGCAGACGGCGCCCCATCTCGCCGACGAGATCGCTCACCCGCCGTGCGTGCTCCTGCGCGCCCGGAGCCGTCCGCTCCAGCGCGATCATCAACGCACGAACGATGTCCTGCACGGTCCGCTGCGAGGCGAGGAAGATGGCCAGTTGGGCCCGGCCGGGCGGCATGGTGACCGCCGACAGGGCCGTGAGAAGCAGCGCCGTCCACGGCGTTCGCCCGACCCCGAGGGCGATGGCGCCCAACAGAATCGGAAGCGGAGCCGCCAGCACCTGCGCGAGCGGATTCTCCGTCAGGCAACTCCACCAGTAGGCGAAAAATGCTTCGCCGTGACGCAGACGGCGGTACAGCGCGAGCAATGCGAAGTTTGTGGCCAGATACACGACCAGTATGACTAGGCCGGCCACGGTAAGTCCAACCAGCGGGTCGGGAATCTCGCGCAGTGCCGCGTGGCCGACCAGCGATGCAAAGGCGGCCGGATAGGCCCAGAAGACGGTGTTGATAAGCGCTCGCCAGGGTTCGTAGAGCCGGAATGCAAACACGGCAAGAAGCGTGCCAAAGGCGACCGCGAGTAGCGTGTGCAACGGGGACCACAGCAACATGAGGGTCACCAAGAACGCGACACGCGGCGTGCGTATCATCCCGAGCGGACTCGCAACAGGCGGCACGAGCATGGTCAGAGCGTAGACGACCGTCAGCGCAATGACCGCGGGGATATCGCGTGGTGCAAGCCGCGCCAGCGCGCCGATGTCAACGAGAAGACTGCTGAGGAGTGCGACGCGCAACCACGCCGGCGGACGGCGGTATTCCTCCAGCTCATCGGGGGCGCGAACGTTCAAGGCCACGATGGTTCGCAGCCAGCCGCGGACCATCGTGAACGCACCGGGGGATGAAACGACAAAACCTGGTCGGGGGTTGAGTGGGAGCATACTCAAGGCACCGGGAGCACCGAGCGCCCTGATTTATGCGCCGCCGTCGCCGTACATGGAACCACGTACGAGTGAGCTACGAAACCAAGTCCGTGCGTTGTGCACGTCACCCACTCGGTATGTAATTGTTCGCCGTCATCGCGGCGACTGCCGTGAATCCCCCTCCGTTGCCCGACGGGCACCCCGGGGATGTGCGGTATGGTAGACCGCCGTTCCCCCACCCGCCCCGACCAAGGTCTGTAGAAGTTCAATGCGGCTTGGCTCATTCCTGCCGACATTTATTTGAGTAAACCTCGCCAGGAGATTCTAGGCCTCCTGTGCGGCATCATCTCTCGCGGGCGATTTCTGCCCGCCGTGCGGGACCAATCGGCGCACGAGACGCGCAATAGCCGCGGCGTCCTCGGGGGGGAGGGTATCGAGCCGCCAGGCGATCTCGCGCTGCATCTCGGCGGCGCTCATGTCCGGCAGGCCCGTGCCGCGCGCCGGGGCGGCGCGCCGGCCCCGGCGCCGCTCGTCCATGGCCTCGAGAACCCGCCGGACCAGGCCGGCGGGCAACGATCGCGTGGCGATGTTGATGTAGTCGCGGTCCTGCCGCAGGGCGCCGGCGTCAAGACCCTCACTCGACGGGTCCGGTAACCCGTTGCTGCTCCCGTTGCTGCCCACGGCAGTGCCCCCGAAGCCGACCTGAGCGATTGCGGCGATTGTTGCGGCTATCCGGCTACCTGAACCCCTGCAGCATCGGCTCGACGTCGACCCCAGCCAGTTCCTGCGGCCACAGCGGCAGGCGCTTGACCGGGTCCTTGACGCGCGGGTGCCGGTAGATGACCCCGATGGGCAGCTTCTGCCGGCGGTCGAAGTCGCGGATCAGCGCGTCCGCGGCGTCCTCGCTGCTCGGGTCGTGGCCGTCGGGTACGGCTTCGACGTGCTCCCGAAACCAGTCGTAGGTGTTGAGCTTGTTGTACGTCACACATGGCGAGAAGTCGTTCAGCATCGCGAAGCCCGGATGCCGGACCGCCTCGACCATCAGCCGGGTCGTGGCCTTCGGATCGCCGGAGAACGACTGCGCGATGAACGTCGCTCCGGATGCGAGCGCGAGCTTGAGGGGATCGAGAAACGGCGGGTGTTCTTCGGAGACCTTCATGTGGGGCTGTCCCAGGCCCCACGACGGCGAGTCCTGGCCCTTCGTCAGCCCGTAGACGCCGTTGTCCATGATCACGAGCGTGACGTCCGGATCGCGCCGGCAGACATGGACGAAGTTCTCGACACCGATCGCGAGCGTGTCGCCGTCTCCGGCGAGGGCGATCACCTTCAAGCCCGGATTGGCCATCTTGGCGCCGAGCGCATACGCCAGCGCGCCGCCGTGCGTCCCGTAGAACGAGTTGCCGTTGAGGTAGTTGCGGATCTGCCCGGAGCAGCCGATGCCTCCGACGAGGAACACCTCGGACGGCGTGAGTTCGAGCGTAGTCAGCGCGGCCTTGAGCGAGTTCAGCACCGCGTAGTCGCCGCACCCCGGGCACCATTGGATGCGGTGCCGCGGCGTCGCGTTCTGCTCCCAGATCGACTTGGCCGCCTGACCCTGCTGCCCCACCTGCCCCGCCTGCCCCGCGCCAGCCGGGGCGCCAGTCGGGGCCTGCCCCGCGCTAGTCGGCGCGTCGGATGAAGACTTGGTCTCAGGCATCGAGCGTCACCTCGACCATCACGGGATCCTTGCCGCCGAGGCGGACCGTCCCGGCCCCGTTGCGGGTCACCTCGCGCACGGCGCGCACGACTTCGGACGGGTGCAGCGGACGCCCGTTATACTTGAGGACGCGCCGCGCCGGGATCAGGCAGTGCGCCTGGATGATGCCGGCGAACTGCCCCAGATAGTTGTGCTCGCAGACGACCACGGGGACGCCGCGATCGAGAAGCGGCTTCGCCAGGTTCGTCGGGAACGGCCACAGGTGCGTGAAGTGCACGACCGCCGCGTCGACGCCGTCGGCCCGCAGCCGCTCGCGCGCGTCCAGCAGGACCGAACGGGTCGACCCCCACCCGACCAGGATCGGCCCCTTCCCGAGCGTGCCGTAGACATGCGGCGGCTTTGCGTCGTGATTCAAATACTCCGTCATCTTGTGCATGCGCTTGTCCATCATCGCCACGCGCGTCGGGCGGTCCGTCGTGACGAACCCGGTCTCGTCGTGCTCGGTGCTGTTGACTTTCGCGATGACGCCGCGGGTCCCGGGAACGAGGCGCGGGGAAATGCCGGACTCGGTGAGGCGGTAGCGGGCATACCGCTCGCCCCGAACGTCCGCCTCGGTAGCGACGAACCGCTCGACCGCGTGCCCGTGGTTGCTGAAGACGTCCTCGCGCACCGTGGCGCGGCCTTCGCTCAGGTTCAGATCGGTCAGGAAGAACACCGGGCACTGGTACCGGTCCGAGAAGCGCACGGCGTCGTGGATCAGCGAGTAGCACTCTTCGATGCTCGCGGGCGCGAGCACGATCCGGGGGATCTCTCCATGCCCGCCGCCGGTGACCAGCCACAGGTCTCCCTGCTCGGGCTTGGTGGGCATGCCAGTGGACGGCCCGGCCCGCATCGCGTCCACGATGACCAGCGGCGTTTCGGTGATGCCGGAGACGCCGATCTCTTCAACCTTGAGGGACAACCCGGGGCCGCTCGTGCCGACCATGCTGAGCACGCCCGCGGCGCTCGCGCCGAGCGCGGCGCGGATCGACTCCCGCTCGTTGGCCCCCTGGAGGGCGCGACCGCCGTAGCGCGGCAGATGCCCCTCCATGAACTCGAGGATCGACGAGGCGGGCGTGATGGGATACCCCGCGTAGAACCGCACGCCGGCCTGAATCGCCCCGATCGAGAGCGCTTCGTTGCCGCCGATGTAGACGGCGGGGGGCGCCCCGGCGACCGGCTCCAGCCGGTAGCCGATGTCGTGCCAGCCGTGCTCCGCGAGGATCGCCTCCGCCGCGGCGCGGCCCCGGCGGGCCGCTTCAATGTTGAGATCGACGAGCCCGGCGCCCCGGCGGGCGAACCGCTCTTCGAGCAGGCGGCGCAGACGGGTCTCGTCTTGGTCAAACCCCAGGAGGCGGAAGAGGGCGCCCGTCATGACCAGGTTCTTCACGACTTCCTTCTTGAGATCTTGCTGCGCGATCTGGCGCGCCGGGATCGGGAACACCCGCACGCCGCGGGCCTCCAGGTCGCCGGTCGGGACCAGGCCGGTCGAACTGTCGTACAGAGCGACGCCGCCGTCGCGCAACTCGCGGGCGTGCCGGAGCAGCGTGTCGCGGTTGGGCTGGACCTTCGAGTCGGGGTTGATATCGTATTCGAGCCCGACGAGGATGTCCACGCGCGCGTCGCCCCACGAGAGGGGCGGTTCGGGCGCGATGACGACGGGGTCGTACTGGTGCGCGCCGAAAATCGTCGAGGCAAACCCGCGCTCGACGGCCATCACGTGAAGACCCGATCGCGTCAGCAGGCGTCCGAGAAGGTCCGTGATCGTCGAGACGCCGTCGCGAAGCTGCACACCCCCGACGAGCAGCTTCATTCGGTTGATCTGCATCGTGGACAACTGCCTCCGGTGGAACCGTGGGCGAAGGGCGAGGCGCAGCACCGGCGTCTCCCCCGAGCGTCGCGGCTCGAGTTCGCTAAGCCTCCAGTGGATCCGAGGTTCATCCCAGCACTAAATAGTAGCAGGTCCGGCGCGAAAGCGCCACCGCGCCGCCGTGCGACGCCCCGCGCGACGCGGGGTCACGGTCGACGTTGTGCCCCGAAGGTACCGCGGCTAGCCCGCGGCCGACTCGCCCTCCGTGTCGGGCCGCGCGACGGCCGCCAAGCGCTTCCCGTCGAGGATGACGATCCGGTCGCGCCGCGCGTCCACGATCCCGAGGCGCCTCCAGCCGGCCAGGATCCGGCTGACCGTGTACGGGGTGGTCACGATCATGGCCCCCAGATCGTGACCGGACAGCGACAGCTCGATCACGGCCCCGTTCGGGGCCGGCCGGCCGGCCGACTGCGCGAGGCGGCGCACGGCCCGCGCCAGCCGCTGTTCGAGGCGTTCGGTAGCGATGATGGACAGGTCGACCCACTGGTTCAGTTGCTGCCGGAGCAGGTACTGAATCGCGGCCGTGGCGACTTCGGGGCGGGAGGCGATGGCCCGGCGAATCGTCGCCGCATCCCACGCCAGGGCGCGCGAGTCCTCGAGCGCCTGGGCCGAGACGAGGCGGACGTTGCGGCCGAGGACGCTCGCGTATCCGAAGACCCCCGACGGTGACGCGATCTCGAGGCTCAGGATGCGGCGGCCGTCGAGATCCGTCCGGCCGGCCGCGACCCGACCGCGGGTCAAGAGGAAGACTTCCGCCGCCTCCTCGCCTTCACGGAAATAGAATTCACCTTTGCGAACGAGGCGCTCGGCGGCGGCGGCGAGGAGCGACGCCCGTGCCTTTGCGTTCAGTCCCTCGAAGATGGGATTGAGGTCGACGTGAACGTAGTCCGGCGCAAGCACGGTCCGATGGCCGCGGATCACCCCCCGCATCGTCGCCGGCGCGAAGGTGCCGTCACGGTAGGCGGTGATCCCGGTCCACGCGTACCGTTCCGTACCGTCATCGAACAGCGCGTCGATCTCTGTGAGAGAATCCGCGCCGGCGGCCGCTTTCGACGCCCAGGTCAGGTCCATCGCGAGGCGAAGGCCGGCAAACCGTCGCGACCGCGGGTCGTTGGCGACCCGTCGCACGGCGTCGATCAACGCGGCGGCATCGACGCCTGACGGCGCGGCGTAGTCCTGGGTGCGGATCATCGCCAGCGCCCCGCGCTCGGTCTCCAGGGCAACGTCGACGCCACCGCCGTCGAGGGCCGCGACGAGCGCCTCGGCGATCAGGTGATCGACGACCGAGAGGCAACGTTCCCCTCGCCCCAATCCCTGCCGGACGAACGCGGCGGCAAACGACACGAATTCGGACGCGCCGTCGTAAATGAGGACGCCGTGTTTGCCGATGACGATCTCCTCCAACCGGGCAGGCTGCGGCTGCCGCGCCCGGCGCTTCGCCCGGGCGCGTCTTGTGTTGGGTCGGGCCGTCATCGGAAGCGTGATGCTCCTGGCGCCGATGGTGGACAGATGTTCGCTCCTCGGGGCACGTGCGCAGTTTAGCATGGAGAACGCTAAGTTGAATTGCGCTATTGCAAAAATTGCCAAAGAGCAATCCGCGCCAGACGGGGCAGGAGGTCCCGCGCCAGACGGGGCAGGAGGCCGCCTGGACGCGGCCGGAGGTCCCGCGCCAGACGGGGCAGGAGGCCGCCTGGACGCGGCCGGAGGTCCCTGGGGCCCGCGGCGCGGGCCAAAGTGCCCAGACGGGACCGCGGCGCAGAGACGGCGCGCCGGTCGATCGGGTGGCCGGACGGCCGGGCCCGCGGGACGGCCGCCCGCGGGCCCGGAGGCTTCGGTTCGATCGGTAGGGTGCGCTACTTGATCGTAGCCTTCAGCTCCTTGGCAGGCGTGAACCGGGGGACCGTCCGTGCCGGCACCCGTACCGGCTCGCCGGTCTGGGGATTCCGGGCGATGCGCGCCTTCCGCTTGGAAACCTTGAAGGTCCCGAATCCGGGGAACCGCACGCGATCGCCCTTCTTGAGAGCGCCTACGACGAGACCGGTGAACTCATCGACGAACCGAGCGGCCTCGGCCTTCTTCATCTTAAGCTTGTCGGCGAGCCGCGCCGTGAACTGAGCCTTAGTCATATCTCCCCTCCGCCTGTTGTCATTGCGATCTCGGGACTTAGGGGTTCGTGGATGGTGGGGGGTTTCCTTCCCGGATTTCCGCTCGCGGCCTTATATCACTTGGCTTTCAGACGACGGGCTGAATCCTGCCGCCGGACGGCCGTCCGGCGTGAAACGGCGTTCCCTCAGTACAGCCGTTCCCGTTCGAAGAGGTTGCGCAGGGGCCGGTTTTCGATATAACGGCGCAGGTTGTCGCAGAACAGCTCGGTCAGTCTCGCGTTCTCGGCCGGCACGGTGCTCGCCGAGTGCGGGCTGACGATCACGTTCGGAAGGTCCCAGAGCGGGCTGTCGGGCGGCAGCGGCTCCCTGGCGAAGACGTCCAGCGCCGCGCCGCCTAGATGCCCGTCGCGCAGCGCCGCCACGAGCGCCGGCTCGTCCACCACGGCGCCCCGCGCGATGTTGATCAAGATGGCGCCACGTTTCATACTCCGGAGCTCCTGCTCCCCGAGCAGCCGCCTGGTACCGGGCGTCTGCGGGACGGTGAGCACGAGCACGTCGGCCTCCCGGATCACCTCTCCCGACCGCTCCGGCGGCAACGCGAGCTCGACGTGCGCAACGCCGTCCGCCGGGATCGTCCGTTTCGTCCCGATGACCCGCATCCCCAAGGCATCGCCCATCCGGGCCACTTCGCGTCCCACGTTGCCGAGCCCGATCACGCCGAGGGTCAGGCCGCGCAGTTCCCGCGCGCAGTAGCGTTCCCATCGATGCGCGGCCTGCTCGATCCGGAGCCGGCCCAGGTCCTTGACGAAGACGAGCATCGCCGTGACGCAGAACTCGCCGAGCGGCCCCGCGTGGATGCCGGACGCCGTGGTGAACGTGATCGAGGAGTCGACGAGGCCGGTGCGGACCAGCATCTCGCCGATGCCGGCGCTCGTCGCCTGGATCCAGCGGAGGCGGGGCGCCAGGACCGGGATGCGCTCGAGGTTCGTGTAGTCGAAATCAAAGGACGCCTCGGCCCGCGCCAGCAGCGCGCGCCACCGCGTTTCGTCCTGTGCGCCGCGCGTGAACGGCTGCCCGTGATGCTCGCCCTGGTAACGGGGCTTGGGCAGTAGCTCGGGCTCGTACATGACCTCGACGCCCGGAACCGCCCGGACCCGTTCGACGCATTCGGGCTCGAGATAGGACGCGATCAGCACGGACACCGGCGGGCGGGGCGGCACGCTATGCCGCCCCCGGCGTCATCGCGCCCATCCGCGTGAGCGTCTCGAGGACCTCCCGGAGTGGAAGACCTACGACATTGGTGTACGAGCCTTCGAGCCACCGGATCATGGCCGCCGCCCTCCCCTGAATCGCATACGCCCCCGCCTTGCCGCGCGCCTCGCCGGTCGCCACGTACGCGTCGATCTCCGCCTGGCTCAACGTCGCGAATTCCACACGCGTCGACACGACGCCGCCGTCGGTACGGCCGGACGCGGCGTCGATCACTTCGTACCCGGTCAGGACTTCATGCGAACGCCCGGAGAGCCGCGCGAGCATCGCCCGGGCCTCGTCATCGTCGCGCGGCTTGCCCAGCACCTCGCCGGCGAGAACGACGGCGGTGTCCGCGCCGAGCACGAACCGCCCGTTCCCGGCCGCCGCCACCTCGTAGGCTTTGGCCGCGGCCAGCCGGCGAACCAGCTCCGCGGGGGCTTCATCCGAACGGCGGTCTTCGACGACGGCGCTCGGGACCGCGATGAACGGGACTCCGGCCAGCGTAAGCAGTTCCGCGCGCCGCGGGGATCCGGACGCGAGCACAATCACCGCCACGGCGACATCCTTCGGCGGTGTCGGGCGGCGGCCCTATCACACCGCGGGGCAGGCGCGTCCACCGACCTCCGCAGCGACAAGGCGCTCCACGCCCACGCGGTACGCCCGGTAAGCGAAGCCCGAAGTACAATGGACACCCCGAAAATTCCGGGACGCCTATCTCCACTTGGATTTCTGCCAGTTGTCCCGCGCCCCCGGCGCCCCGACCCACGACGGCAGCGGCATCGCGAGCCGGCGGCCGAGCGCGTTGACGTACGGCTCGTACATCCGGCGCAGTTCGTCGACCCGCGCCCGCGCGGCCGCGTCGTCACGAATGCGGCACCCGGCCGCGCGCAGCATCGCCATCAGCGCGGCCCGGTCGCCGTCCGCCAGCCGGTCCGCCTGCGGCGGCTCGGGCGGACAGTTGAGCATGATGCTGATGTCGACGACCGAGTGCCGCGCCATCGCGAAGGTGAGCTCCGCCCCCCGCCGCGGGGTGCCCTCCACGGCGCCGATCGCCAGCGCGCACGCGTCCAGCACCGCCGTCATCGCCGAGAGCCAGGATTCATTGTCGTGCTGCGATCGAAAGTACACCAGCACCGGATACGAGATGTGGCTCTCGAGGAATTCAGCCGCCCATCGCTCCCACTCGCGGAGAAACGGTTCGAGCAGCGCGTGATCCCCGCCGGCGCGCCGCAGCAGCTCTCCGGCGCTCGGAGGCGAGCCTGCCCAGGCGTCGAGCATCGAGATCCGCGACTCCCGCCGTGAGAAGCCCTGATAGATGACCGGCAGGTACGAGATGATGAGGGCCAGGAACGAAAATCCGACCCCGCCCTCGACCACGACCGCGACCCGGGCCACCGCGGATCGCGGGGCAACGTCCCCGAGCCCCAGCGTGAAGAACGTCGTGCCGCTAAAGTACACGTCGGTGCCGAACCCCGGATGGCTTTCCGGCGCGGTCATCTGCGAACCGAGGCTCCAGTGAAGCACCCCAAAGCCGAGGATCAGGCCGGCGGCCCAGACGCATAGTAGGCTCAATGTCACCAGCGGTCCGAAGAACGCGAGGTAGGCTTCCCGCCGGCTTGTCCGCTGTATCCGTCCGACGACCGCCACCCACGCCCGCCACGCATACCGAATGTAGAAGGCCACCCGGAGGCGCCGCGCCACCCGCCTCGGCAGCACGACCGTCTCGAACGCGTCCCAGAGCATCGCGACGATCAGGCCGATCCCGGCCAGGCCGACAATCAGGCGCACGGTAGCCTCCTCCTTCTGAACGCGTGGGAGAGACGCGCTCCGTCATCCGGTGCGTGCGGGATCACTACCAGCAATGCCGCCTTTACGGTACGGGCGGCCGCAGCAGCACCAGCAGTCCCGCCAGCAGCAGGACGGCGAGCATCGCCGCCGCCTCCCAGATTATCAGCCCGCGCCGGCCCTGCCGGCGGACGCCAAACCAACCGAGGCCGGCGGCCAGGGCGACCGCGCCGATCTTGACCGCGAGCGTGCGGCCGTACGGGCCGGCGACAAGATCCCGAAGCCCGGTCAGGTGCTGGGCGGCCATCACGATCCCGGTCGCGACCGCGGCGGCACCGGCGGCCACCGCGAACCGCCGCACGCCCGATCTCCTTGCCCACGCGCCCGGCGACAGCAGGACAAACGCCAGCGTACCGCCCCAGAGTCCCATCGCGCCGAGGTGAACGGCGTTGACGCCGAGACCCCACCACGCCGGCCGCACGCCGGTCGCGTGCGCGGCCTGCCCGTCGACGAACGCGAGGCCCACGCCGAGGAGCGGCACCGTCCAGGCGGCGCGCAGGGCGCCGCTCCGGAGCGCACCCGCGAGGACCCACAGTAGGATCGCGCCGGCGAGCCGCTGCGAGAGCACGCGGCCGAAGCTCGAATCAAGCACTGCGCCGATGACCGCGGGATCGGACCCTCCGCCGACCGCCCCGAGGGCGACCGACTCTGCGGCAAACGCGGCCGGTTCGGCGAGCAGCAGGAGCGCGATCCCCGTGCCGGTCATCCGCCACACGGCATCCGGCGGGGCCGCGCGCACCTGCCCCAGCAGCCACGACGCCGAGAACGCCCCGAAGCCGAGCGCGTACCCGGAAAAGTGCAGCGCATGCGCAAACACACCAAGCACCGTTCCGAACGCCCCCGCGGCACCGGTTGGTCCGCCCGGCGGCGCGCCTTCCGAGATGATCCCGCCGGTGCGCCGCACGCTGAAGGCCATCGTGCCGAGTTCCGGGTGGGTGTCCTGGGAGATCACGGCCCAGACGGCTCGGTATGTCCCCGGTGACCGCGCGTCGACGGCGACGTGCACCTCCGTCCCCTCGACGCTCACCGGTCCGCGGTCCGCACGCCGTCCATCGGGTCCGATGATGCGAAGCCCCGGCCCGATCGGCTGCACCGGCTCACTGAAGACGAGGTGAACTACCCGCGGCGGCTCAGGCAGCACCACGCCGGCGCGGCACGGAGGCGCGTCCGGCGGCAGGCTCTCGCCGCCCGGCAGGAGGCAGAGATCCGGCGGATCGGCTCGGACGAGGACGGCGTGGGCCAGCGCTGCGGGAACACGCCCCAGCAGCATCACGAGCAGGATGACGGCGGGCGCGGCGGCAGTCGCGGCCGCGGCCGCCGTCGCGGCACTGGAGCGGGACCGTGGGTGTTCCGGCCGGGCTATACCGCCCCCGCCTCGGCCGGCCGCAGCGGAAGAGTCACGCCGGGGGAAGCAGCCGTGATGCGCATCACCAATCCGGCGGCGATGAGACAGAGAAGGCCCGAGGCCATGAAGGCGCCCTGATACGTCCCGAACGATGTGCGCAGCGCGCCGGCGCCGAAGGCCGCCATCGCCGCGCCGATCTGGTGCGACGCGAAAATCCAACCGAAGACCACGCCGACGCGCTGCTTCCCGAAGATGTCCGCGGTCAGGCGGACCGTCGGCGGTACGGTCGCGACCCAGTCGAGCCCGTAGAAGACCGTGAACGCCGCCATGCCGGCGAACGACGTCCCCAGGGCATAGGGCAGATAGAGCAGTGAGAGGCCGCGCAACGCGTAGTACCAGCACAGCAGATACCGGCTGTCCCAGCGGTCGGTGAGCCATCCCGAGCAGACCGTGCCGAAGAGGTCGAACACGCCGATCGTGGCCAGCATGCCGGCGGCGGTCACTTCGGGAATGCCGTGCTCCATGGAGGCCGGAATCAGATGCGTCCCGATGAGGCCGTTCGTGCTGGCGCCGCAAATGAAGAATGAGCCGGCGAGCAGCCAGAAGTCGCGGACGGGTGCGGCATCGGTCAGCGCGCGCACGGCGGCCGCGGCGGGATTGACGGTTGCGGCCGCGGATGGGCGCGCCGCGGCGGCCTGGACGCCGCGCGCCCCGCCCGCCGCGAAGGCGGCACCCTCCGGTTCTTGCCCGCCGGGGACCGCCCCGTACGGACGGAGCCCGACTTCGCCCGGATCGTTCCGCATCAACAGGGCGGCGATCGGTATGATCAGCAGCGCGACCCCTGACACGGTCATCGTCGCGGCGCGCCATCCGTGGTGCACGACGAGCGACGCGAGCAGCGGCAGAAACACCAGCTGGCCGGTCGCCGAACTCGCGGTCAGCATACCCATGACCAGTCCGCGGCGCTCCACGAACCACCGCGTCGCCACGTAGGCGCCGAGCGTCATGGCCATCGTCCCGGTGCCCGTGCCGACGATCAGGCCCCACAGCAGGTCGAGCTGCCAGGCGGTGTGCATGACGGTCGTCAGGCCGACGCCGGTGGCGACGAGCCCGAGCGCGAGCAGCATGATGCGGCGCACACCGAACCGGTCCATCAGGGCCGCGGCGAAGGGACCGGAGAACCCGTAGAGGAGCAGACTGATCGAGACCGCGGCCGAGACGATCGCGCGGGTCCAACCGAATTCGCGCTCCAGCGGGACAATCAAGACCCCGGGCGCCGACCGCACGCCGGCGGACGCGAGCAGGGTGAGAAACGTCACCCCCGCAACGATCCACCCGTAGTGCAGCCGTCCTCGAAGCAGCCGCTCAATCCGCACCGGTCACCGTCCGTGCCCCTTCGTTCTCGCTCTCTTATACCAACGCCCCGGAGGCGGGGCAACATTCCGCGAACACCCGGCGTTCCTAGTAACGGCCCGCGGGACCGGGGAACCGGGCGCCGACCGCGAAGAACGCCGGCGCCCACGACACAGTCCGCGAACGGGAGGCTTCTTCATGGGACGCGCGCGCGTGCGAGACCTCGGGATCACGATCGGACGGCTGCCCACCGGCCCGCTCAACGCGATCACCGACGTGCCCGACGTCCTGGTCGGCCACCGCACGCTCATCGCCGATACGCCGCGGGTCATCCGCACCGGCGTCACGATGATCGTGCCGCGGGCGGGGGCCATTTGGACCAACTACGCGTTTGCCGGGACGTTTTCGTTCAACGGCAACGGCGAGATGACCGGCCTGCCGTGGCTCCAGGAGTCCGGCCAGCTCGGATCGCCCATCGGCATCACCAACACGTACGCCGTCGGGATCGTCCGCGACGCGCTCATTGCCTACGCCGTGGAACACGGCTTCAGCCATCGGTTCCATCTCCCGGTCGTCGCGGAAACCTTCGATGGGTTCCTCAGCGACATCGACGCGTTCCCCGTCACCCGCGAGCACGTCTACGAGGCGCTGGCCGCCGCCGCGGACGGCCCGGTGCCGGAAGGCAACGTCGGCGGCGGCACCGGCATGCGGTGCCACGGGTTCAAGGGCGGCATCGGCACCTCGTCCCGGATCGTCGACGTCCTCGGCCGCCGCTACGCCGTCGGAGTGCTGGTGCAGGCGAACTACGGCCGCATGGCGGACCTGCGGATCGACGGTGTCCCCGTGGGACGCGAGATCGAGGCGGGCCACGCCGGGAGGCCCGGCGAGGGCGAGCCGAAAGGATCGATCATCGTGATCGCCGGCACCGACGCGCCCCTCATTCCGGCGCAGTGCTCCCGCCTCGCCCGGCGCGCCACCGTCGGCCTGGCCCGCGTCGGGGGACACGGGTTTAACACGAGCGGCGACCTGTTTCTCGCGTTCGCGACCGGCAACGGCCTGTCCGCGTCGCCGGCCGAGCCCTACCCTCTCACGATGATCCCGCACGAGCACATCGATCCGTTCTTCGAGGCGGTGGCGGACGCCACCGAGGAATCCATCCTCAACGCGCTGGCGGCGGCGGAAACGATGACCGGCCTGCGGGGCACGGTGGAAGCCCTGCCCTTGCACGACGTGCGCCGCATCGTCGCCCGGCACCGGCCGGCGGCGCACTGACCGCCGGTCAGGCGAACCCGAACTCCCGCTCCGTCACCGTGAGGCTCTCGTCGATGATCGCGACCATGCGGTCGATCTCGTCGCGCGCGATGATCAGCGGCGGTGAGATCTGGATTGACATGAACACCCGCCCGAAGAGCCCGCGCTCGTCCATCGCCGCGACGAGCCGCCGGCTGAACGGGTGCGCCGCGGCGGCCGGCCCCCACCCGAACGGCTCCTTGGTCTCCCGGTTCTGGACCAGCTCCACGGCGCAGAGGAGGCCCAGGCCGCGCACGTCCCCCACCGTGGGATGCGACCGGAGTTGCTGGAGTTGCCGCAGCAGGTACGTGCCCTGCTCGGCGCTTCGCCGCGCGAGGTCTTCGCGGCGCAGAATCTCGAGGTTCGCGAGCGCCGCCGCGCACGAGACCGCCTGCCCGCCGAACGTGAGCAGGTGCGCCAGCCCGACGTCCTTCTGCTTGAACTCGGCGTAGAGGCGCTCGCTGACGGCGACGGCCCCGATCGGCGCGTACCCGGACGAGAGGCCCTTCGCCATGGTCATGAGGTCCGGCGTGATCCCGAATTGCTCGGCCGCGAACATCGTGCCGGTGCGCCCGAACCCGTTGATGACCTCGTCGAGGATCAACAGCACGCCGTGGGCGTCGCAGATCTCGCGCACGCGCTGCCAGTAGCGGGGGGCCGGCACGTGTGTATTGTTGGCGGCCGACACCGGCTCGCCGATGACCGCCGCGACGGTCTCGGGGCCCTGCGCGCGGATCTCATAGTCGATGGCCTCCGCACAGGCCAGGTCCTCGGCCTCCCCGGCCAGGCCGAACCGGGTGCGGTAGCGGTTGGGCGACGGGACGAAGCAGACGCCGTGCATGAACGGCCCGAAATACGTCTCGTTGCGCGACGAGGTGATGCTCATCGCCCCGAAGGTCGCGCCGTGGTAGCCGCCGACCCTGGCGATCACCTTGTACCGCTTCGGGAAGCCCCGCATGGCCTGAATCTGCTTGGCGATCTTCATCGCGCTCTCGACGGCTTCGGATCCACCGGAGCAGAAGAAGAATCGGTTGAGGTCCCCGGGCGTGAGGCCGGCCAGGACCTCCCCGAGCCGGACCGCCGGCAGGCTCGTGTAGGACGCGGCGGACACGTAGGCGAGCTCCCCCGCCTGCCGGGCCATCGCCTCACCGATCTCCTTCCGCCCGTGCCCCACGTTGACGACGTACAGGCCGGCGAGCGCGTCGAGATACGCGCGGCCGCGCGCGTCCCAGACGCGGCAACCGTCGCCGCGGACCAGGACGCGCAGCCCGTCACGTTCCGCGAGATCCAGCCACCGCGTCGTGTGGATCCAGATGTGCGCGAGCGCCTGCTGCTCGAGCGGCGTGAGCGGCAAGGACGGGGCCGCGGATATGGTCGTGGGATCGGACAGCGGTGCGGTGTCGGACATGCGAAGCCTCCCGGTCGGCAGCGTGGTCGCCGCCGGGTTCCATGGCGAGATGGAGAATGCCTGCCCGCCGGGGGCTAGCTGTGGTCGACGACGCGGCGGAAGATCGTCACGATCTTGGGATCGAATTCTTTGCCGGCGCCGCGCTTAAGGGCCGCCATCGCATCCAGGTAGTACAGCATCGGCACCCCGGGCCGGCCGGTCACCATGTCCGCGTAGGCCTCCGCCACCGCGAGAATCCTGGCCCCCCGCGGAATGTCCTCTCCCTTCATCCGATCGGGCCCGGAGCCGTTCCAGCGTTCGTTCCGGTAACGGAGGAACGCCGCCACCTGGGGCGCCGCGTCGAGCGGGTCCGGCACCTCGACGTCGTGGAGCAGCGCCGCCTGCCGGATGTCGCGCACCTCGGCTTCGTCGCACGCGAGCGCTCGGGCCACGGCTTCCGCCCAACCCGCCAGCCGCTTGCGGTATCGGTCCGCGTGCGGCCGGGGGGCGGGGGCGGCCTTCTCCGTTGAGGCCGGCGCACCATCGGATGCGGGCGGCAGGGCCGCGCCGGTGGCGTGTTCCTCCGCGGCGGGCGCTTCGGCTCCCGGCGCCTCCGCGGCCGGTGGAGCGGCGGCCGGTGTCTCGCTTGCCGGAACGGGCGCCGGGGCGGCCGACGGTGTCGCGTCAACCGCCGCCGCCGTCGCGCGCTCCGCGAGGACCGCGACGGCGGCCGACAACCGGGCGCATTCGGCCGTCAACCCGTTCTGCGTCTCGTTGAGGCCCGCGTGCTCGGCGTCGAGGGCCCGCCGCACCTCTTCGAGGCGCGCCCGCTGCGCCCCGAAGGTGTGCTCCGCTTCGGCAAGCCGGACGCGGTGCGCGTCAAACGTCTGCTGCGCCTCCGCGAGCGTGACCTGCTCGGTCTCGAGCACACGCCGGGCCGCCTCCAGCGCCTCGCGATCGGCGCCGTGCGCACGGCGATCGGTCTCGAGCGCCCGCTGCGCTGCGGCATGGCGGGCATGCTCCGCCTCGAGCTCGCGGCGCGTCTCAGCCAGTTGCGTCGCTTCGGCCTCCAGGGCGAGTTGCCGCCGGGCGACCTGCCCCTCCGCGGCGGTGAGCTCGCTGTGCGCGTCGATCAACCGGCTCTTTTCGTCGTCCAGCTCCTTGAGGGCGCGGGCCAACTCTTCCGCGTTGTGCTGCGCGGCGGAGTCCATGGCCTGCGCACGCTCCGTCGCCAGTGCGCGCTGTGCCTCCGCCAGGCGTTCCCGCTCGGCGTCGAGCGTCCGTCGAAGATCGCCCAGGCCCCCTCGCTCGGCGTCCAGAGTCCCTTGAAGCTGCCCCAGCCGCTCCCGCTCGGTGCCGAGCGTCCGCTGAAGCTCCACCAGCCGCTCCCGCTCGGTGTCCAGCGTCCGCTCCCGATCCGCCAAGCGCGCCCGATCGGTTTCCAGGCTGCGGCGCGCCTCTGCCACGGCGGCGGTTTCGGCCCGGAGCGCCGTCTGGGCCTGCGTCAGTTGGGCCCGTTCCGCCGCCAGTTCGGCCGCGGCTCGGCTCCGCTCGGCCTCCGCGTCGCGCTGCATCCCGGCGAGCCGCTCCTGCTCGGTACCCAGCGTTCGCTCGCGCTCCGCCAGCCGATCGCGCTCGGTCGCCAGCGTCCGCTCGCGCTCCGCCAGACGGGCCCGATCGGCCTCCAGGCTGCGGCGCGTTTCCGCCACGGCGGCGGTTTCGGCCCGGAGCGCCGTCTGTGCCTTCGCCAGTTGAGCCCGTTCCGCCGCCAGCTCGGCCGCGCCCCGGCTCCGCGCCGCGTCCACCTCGCGATGCGCCGCGGCCTGCCGCTCCTGCTCGGTCGCCAGCGTCCGCTCGCGCTCCGCCACCCGTTCCCGCTTGGTCTCGAGCGTCCGCTCACGATCCGCCAACCGGGCCCGATCGGTCTCGACGGTACGGCGCGCGTCCGTCAAGGCCTCGGTTTCGGCGCGGAGCGCCATCCGCGCCTGCGCCAGTTCGGTCCGCCCCGCGGCCAACTCGGCCGCGACACGGCTCCGTTCCGCCTCCCCCTCGCGCCGCGCGGCCGCGATGCGCTCCCGCTCCGCTTCCAGCTCGGTGCGGGAGGCGGCCAGCCGCTGGGACTCCGCGTCCGCCGCACGGCGCAGGCCGACGAGCCGCTTGCGCTCCACGTCGAACTCGGCGCGCGTGCGTTCGAGCCGCTCGCGCTCGGCGGCAAGGCCCGCCCGGTCGGCGGCAAGCCGCGCGTCGTCGGCCTCCAACGTGCGCTGCAGCGTCGCGAGCGCCGCCGCTTCGGTCCGGAGCCGGCCTTCTTCCTCGCTGAGCCGCGTCGCCGCGTCGTCGACCTCCGCTCCCACCTGTCCGCGCGCTTCCGCCTCCAGGGCTTGTTCCAGCATCGCCGTGGCCTGCAGGGCAAATGCCAGCACGACCTCGTGCTCCGCGGCCGGGCAGACATGGGGGTTATCGAAGTAGTACGCGACGGCCGCGAACACGCGGCCCCCGCGGCTGAGCGGCCACGAGCACAGCGCCCGCCAGCCTTCACGTTCCGCGAGCCGGCGGGATTCATTGCCGCCCGGCAGCGCGCGCACGTCCGGCACGAGAGACGGCGCGGCCGTTCTTGCTCCGCGGCGCCTCGGCAAGTCCATGCAGACCAGCTCAGGGTAGCGGGTCAGATGCGCCCACGAATTGGCGCCCTCGGGAGTGCGCAGCAGACCGAGGTACTCTTCGGACAGTCCCTGGGACCAGGGGCAGGTCACGACGCCGGCCTGCGAGCGCAGAAAAAGGGCGCCGCGCCGCGCACCGGTCAAGGTAAGCAGGCCGCGCCCGATCGTGGCGGCGGCAGACGCGGGCGACAGACCGCCGCGCAAGGTCTCGCTCACGGCGACGAGGCGTGCCATCAGCGTCGCACGCAGGTCGACGTCGGCGGGCCGGTCACTCGCTGCCGTCTCTACGATGCGCTGCGGCTCCCCCGCTCCCGCAATACGCTGCGTAGGCAATACGTGTCCCCTCGGCCGGCCGGCGGAGCGACGTCATCCGGCCGCCTGTACTCGAATGTGCCGCCAACCTCGCATTTGTGATGCCCAACAGGCCGGACTTTCAGCCCTCGTCCGTGCCTCTCCCGCCCCCTTCCTCCCTTGCGGGAGGCAGCCCGGGGCGGTATCGTGACGGAAAGCCGCACCCCGGAGGCCGTGATGGCCGAGAAGATCGCGAAGAGCGACAAGGAATGGCGGGAGCAATTGACGCCGCTCGAGTACGCCGTTACGCGGCAGCGGGCGACGGAGCGTCCGTTTTCCGGCGAATACGAGCACACCACGACGCCGGGGACCTACCGCTGCGTGTGCTGCGGCGCGGAGCTCTTCGCCTCCGACGCCAAGTTTGATGCGGGTTGCGGGTGGCCGAGCTTCACCGCTCCGGCCGATCCGTCGAACATCGAGGAACAGGCCGACCGCAGTCACGGAATGGTTCGGACCGAAGTGCTCTGCGCCCGGTGCAACGCGCATCTCGGCCACGTGTTCGACGACGGTCCGCGGCCGACCGGCCTGCGTTACTGCATCAATTCCGCGGCGTTGAAGCTCTCCCCCAAGCCCTGAACCGGCCGATGCCGCGGGGACGGACTGGCTCATGCCGTAGGCATCATCGGCCCAGTGGTGCCCGCGGCGCCGTGCCGGCCACCTCGGCCGCGCTCTCGAATCGGTCCTGGAGCGCGGCGGCCGCGCGGACGGCGGCGGCCTGAAGCACGTGTGTATGGTAGACGCGCCCCAGGTCGACGCGCATCACCCCCCGGCCGGCCAGCGCCGGCACGGCGGGGGAGCCGTTGATCGGGAACCCAAGGGCGCTGGCCGTCAACACGATGCCGTCACCCGGGCCGAACGAGACCGTTGCCCCGGGCAGCGCGCCCGTGAGACCGGCGGCGGTCTGGGGCCCGCCCGGATGGCTCGGATCGTTGTTCCCGTACAATAAATACACGCGCACCTCGGGCGGAATCGGCCGCTCGTTGAGACCGGCCAGCAGGGAATTGCCGGCGTCGGGCGGGAGGGACCACGGAGCCGCCGCGGTCGGCCGCCAGAATGGAAACACCGGCATCATCACCCGTGCAAGCCGCGTCTTCGATAACCCCGCAAACGGGAAGAACGACGGGGCGTGCTCGCCGAGATACGGCAGGACGGCGCCTTCGTTCGGCACGGCCACCAGGATCAAGCGGTTGACCAGACTGCTCCAGCCGTCGACGTCATACGCGATGTTCCAGCGGGCGAAGAGCCCGCCGACGCTATAGCCGACGACGTTGATCTTGGCCGCGTACGTCGTCGGGAGGACCACCCGGCGCGCATAGGCCGCCAGCGCCTGCGCACCCTCCTCGAGCCCCATCGTGTGGGACTGATACGAAAACCAGAAGAGCGTCGGCAGGCCGCCGGCTTCGGTGTACCCGTATTGTGCGAGCCGGCTCAGCACGACGCGGTCCGGCGGTCGCCGCTCGTCTGAATAGCCGGGAATGATCACCGTGGGAAGCAGCAGCGTGACTTCACGGCGCTCGGTGACGACGGTCCCTCCGCGACGGATCGCGACGTCAATCGGGAATTTCAAGTTGTCGGTCAGCGGCGCGACGGGCGGGAACGATCCGATCTGCCTGCCGCCGGTCCGGATGACGCCGTGCGGCAGATCGAAGTCCATCGTCACGGCCGCGGGGAGTTGGGCGACGGAGAACGTCGCGTGGGCCGGGACGGCGCCGACATCGGTGGCCACCGACACGGTCGCCGGGCCGGCCGCCTCCGTTGAGAGGCCCTGCGTGGGCACGCTGACCTGGAACGACCGCGCGGCGGGGATCGTCTCCCCGCCCGCCGGACCGGTCGAAGAGACCGCGGCCACGACCGCGCGCGCAGGCGGGGCGGCCGCCGCGAATCCGGCGGCCGCGGCCGGTCCCGACGCGAACGCAGCACCCACGACGAGCACCATGCCGGCTCGGCGTGCGGCGCGAGATATTCGCAAGAGTCCGCCTATGCCGCCCATGTCATTGTGATGTTTCCCCGCATCCTGCGGGCAGGAACCATCCCCGCCGGGGGGAAGCCCGAACGCACTCTCCTGACGTTCGGACGAGGGTGCCGGAGCGGCGACCCGGAGCGGCGACGATGAAAGGCCTGACGTTCCTCTGGCCGAGTGTGCTGTGGGGACTCCTGCTCGTCCCCGTGTTCGCCGCCGGTTTCGCCTGGAGCACGCGGCGGCGCTTCCGGCAGTCCGTCGCGTTCCCCGCGCTCGAGATCGTCGCGGCGGCCGGCCCGGGGAGCCGGCGCCGGCGTCTCATCCCCGCCGGCCTGTTTCTCGGCGCGCTCGCCGCCGCGATCCTCGCTCTCGCACGGCCGGTCGTACCGATGCCGCAGCCCGCAAACCGGTCCGCGGTCATGCTGGCGATCGACGTGAGCGGGAGCATGCGGTCGGAGGACATCGCCCCGTCCCGTCTTGAGGCGGCGAAGGCGGCGGCGAAGGGATTCGTCGCCGGGCTGCCGCGGGGGATCCCCGTGGGTCTCGTCACGTTCGCCGGCGACACGGTGCTCGTATCGGCGCCGACCGAGGATCACGAGCGTCTGCTGCGCGCGATCGACGAGATCACGGTGCGCCACCGGACCGCGATCGGCGAGGGGCTGCTCGCCGCGGTGGGCGCGCTGCCCGAGCGGACGCTTCCTTCCCACGACGACGGCGCGCTGCCGCCGGTGTCCGCCACGCCGAAACCACCGGGCGTGGTGGTCCTGCTCTCAGACGGTCAGAACAACACCGGGATCGACCCGCTCGCAGCGGCGGAGTGGGCCCGCCGCCAGCAGGTGCGGGTGTACACGGTCGGCATCGGCCAGCCGCTCGGGTCCTCCGGCGGCTTCATGATCGGCGGTCCCCTGGACGAGGCGACGCTCCAGGCCGTCGCGCAGCACACGGGAGGCACGTATCACCACGCGTCATCGGCGGGAGCCCTCCGGACGATCTACCGGACCCTCAGCCGCAGCGTCGGCTGGGCCACGAAGCCGGTCGAAGTCACCGGAATCCTGAGCGCGCTGGTGGCCGCGGTCCTTCTCGCCGCCGTGCTCCTGGCGGTCCGGATCCAACCCCTGATCAGCTGACGGTCAGAAGTTCATGCCGATCGCGCCGAACGGGCCCGACCACTGCGTGTGGCACGGGCAGAGCGTGACCCCCGCGACGGTGAGGGCGTTCTGCCGCTCCTGGATGAACCGGTAGCCGACCTCAACGTTCCATCGGGCGGACGTCGTGTACCGGATGCTGGCCGTCCAGTCGTACCCGGTGCCGGGCACGCTGACGGACGACGCTCCGACCCCGGGCACGAGCGCGGTCCCCGTTGTCGTGACAGACGGCCAATACGCGCCGCCGAAATTCACCGACCATGGGGATCCCGACGAGAGGGGCGCCGAGACGTCGAACCCCACCCGCACACCCGTGGTCTCGAGGCTCATTGTCGCCGAGTTGGCGCCGAGTCGCAACCCCCCGAGATTGCCGAGGTTCAGCGTCGTCTTGGCGTCACCGTAGCCCGCGAACACCCGCAGCGTGTTGATGAGGGCGGCGTCCGTGTGCGACGGGACGCTCCACAAGTAGGCGATATCGGCGCTCCAAATGGTGTCGGTGCCGCTGAGCGAGACGCCGGACGACGTCCCCAGGACAGTCGGGCTGCCCGGGTTGCCCGTGACGGCGTTCAGGTGAAAGCCCCAGTGCGATTGCGTGTCCACGCGGAAATCCAGGCCGTAGAATTGGGTCGTCCAGCCGGCCACGGTGCCGCCGGTCCAGCCGAATTCGGCCGTGGCGGGCCAGTACACGCCCTGCACGGTGTATGTCACCGGCGGCACGCGCGTGTTGATCTTCGTGACGTACCGAATCTCCTGTTGCGCCCGGACGTCCGGCGGCGCGGGCGCGGCGACCGACCGGGTCGCCGGGGACGCCTGTGGCTGGTCGGCGGCATCGTCCCTCGCGTATGCCGCGGCGGGCGCGAGATTGAGGGCGGCGAGTGCGATGGCAATCGGCAGAAGGACCCATCTCCCCACGGTCTGTCCCTCCCACACGGCGTTCATGGCGCGTGGGGCGGCCCGCATCCTGCCGGCACCGCGGGTGAACCGTCCCCGCCAGACCGCATTAGACGGGAAGCTCCGTTCGTCCTCTCGTCGCCTCGATCCGCGCGTCACCCGGGACGGGGCGGCCGGATCGCAGCGGGGCATATACGGTTCGGGATGCGTGACATGGAGCGAAAGGTCGTCCTGATTACCGGCGCCACCGACGGGCTGGGCAAAGCCGCCGCGCTGGCACTCGCGAAGCAGGGCGCGACGGTCGTGATCGTCGGTCGCGACCCTGCGAAGACGCGGGCGACCGCGGGGGAGATGAAGGAGCAGAGCGGCACTCCATCTGCCGACGGACTGGTGGCGGACTTGTCGTCAATGGCGGAGGTCCGGCGCCTCGCGAACGAATTGCGGCAGGGTTATTCGAGACTCGACGTCCTGATCAACAACGCCGGCGCCATTTTCGCGCGGCGGCAGGCCACGGTTGACGGATACGAGCGGACGTTCGCGCTCAACCACCTCTCCCAGTTCCTGTTGACCAACTTGTTGCTGAGTATACTCGAGGCCGGCGCGCCCTCGCGCATCATCAATGTATCATCGCAGGCACACGAAGGCGGCGCGATCGACTTTGACGACTTGCAGGGCGAGCGCAGCTACGGCATCGGCGGCGGCCGCGCCTACAGCCGGTCCAAGCTGGCGAACATCATGTTTACCTACGAGCTGGCGCGGCGCCTGACCGGCGCCGGCGTGACCGCCAACGCCCTGCACCCCGGCACCGTCGCGACGCGCTTCGGTGAAGACAACGGCGGGATGATGCGCCTGGGGATGAGGATGTTCCATCGGTTCGCCATCTCCGCGGAGGAGGGCGCAGATACGATCATATACCTTGCATCGTCTCCCGAGGTCGAAGGGGTTACCGGCGGGTATTGGGAGAAACGACGGCCCATCCGATCGTCCCCGGCTTCCTACGACGAGGGCGCGCAGAAGCGCCTCTGGGACGTCAGCGCGCAGATGACCGGTCTCGTCGCTTCTGCCCGAGCGTAGGCGAGTTGAGGCCGCATCGACTTCAGGTCTCATGACCCGCGCCCGGTTGCACTGATACTGGGAAAAGCCAAGCAGTATTCGACCGACGGCGCAGTAAGCGAGGTTGAAGCTTGCTGTTCCGTGGAAAAATGGCGCATTCACTCCAATGCTGGTGGGGGCCGTTCCAAGCCCTCTGCCCGAACCGTTCCATCGAAGCACTTCGGCAGACTACTCCCTCCAATCCAACCGCGTGCCACTTCGTTGCTGCAGCACGAGTGGAGTCCTTAGATACGTCCTTGGGGTACCGACCCGGGAAACCGGCGGTGGCCACTCCAGCTTGTGTCGCCACATCGACCAGATGGCCAGACCAAGTAATCTCAGCAAGGATGGGCTTTTGGTCGGACGGGAGATCCTCAATGACAACGGCGGCGGCCCGGAGCCTGTCCAATGCGACTGCACGTGCCACCCTGACGCTGCAACAGGCATACAAGGAAGGAAATGCTTGGGTATTCCAATGATTGCTAGATTTCGGTTGACTGTATGATGCGTCTACCGGATTTTGCCAGCCCTGTCGCACCACCCGGTAGATGGGCACGTGACGGTGGCCCATCGCCCGCGGCACCTTCACTCCTGGAAACTCAGCGCCTGTTCATAAAGGTCGACAACATCCCTGATACGGCCTTGAAGAACATAGTCCAGCGCGCGAGCACCACCAAAGAGTTCTGCGTTTCTCCTGATTACGCTCGGCAAACGATCTGGGAGAAAGAGGCTTTGCAACCGTGTTAACGCTGAATCCGCGATATCGAGATTCGCGAGATGCTTGTCCGGGAGCTCCGTCTTACGCTGCGCCCACCGGCGAACAGTTTCTCCGGAAACGCCTAGCATGCGACCCAAATCGTCGTAACTCAAGTCCAAAGAGCTCATGAGACGAGTGATGATGGCTGGACCTCTCGAAGCTTTCGCTGCGGAAGCAACGATCGCAGCTACCACAACGGCGAATAGCGCGAGTAGGACGAAATCGCTCGGTGTCAGTTCGATGTTCTGGGGCGGCAACTTTGAGGGATGCCCCCCGGCATAAGTACGCCAGCGACCAATAAGTAATTTGGAAGCATCCTGAGCGTGTCCGCGCTGATACTGTATCAGAGAAGGAAATGATTCCTGAACGACCGCACCCGTGATAGTCGGCGCGACTTCAGGCGACAATCCCGCGCTCGTTGAGAGCTTGCTAAGAAATCGCCAAATCTCAGACACAAAAGTACGCACACCGTCGACGCTACCACGACTCAGTTGACGCGGAAGATCGCGTTGTTTTTCCAGTACCGCCTCAAGTTCGCGTTCCGCGCGCTTAAGGGCTACGGTTGTTTGCATCAAAGGGCGTCTCCCATGACCAATACTGTGGCACATATGCGCCACATGGTCAACGGGCGAAAGAGCCTTCCGTCTCCCCCATCAGATCCGTATCTGGCTCCCCTCTGGTTGGCTCAGAATCACTTCCCGAATGGTCTCGTCCTGCAACTCTGGGACGACGCGGCCCGAGAGGGGAGAGCGCCCAAGCCGATCAATGACGTCGACGATCTGCTCGACTACCACCCAGGCGTACCGCACCAATCGCGCGTTATGAAGGACCGAATCGCCTCACATCTTCGACCGCCAGGTCTGTCCAGACAATCGAAATCACCGCGCCGGTCGGTCATCCAGCTCGAGGTGGGGCACTGTTGCACCGGCTTCGGCTTGGGCAAGGCCCCGCTCGACCTTCGCGAGGAAGCAAAGGCGCTCGATCGCGTCTTCGAAAGTGGCATCTTCCGGAAGATTCTGGACAGCCTCGAGAATCTTGCCCTTTGGACCGTCGGGAGTCATGTGCCCCCTTCCCACCACACAGAGGGTCGAATATTGCCTGGCCACGCGACCAAACTATGCTTTACATGAATGGTAGCGGAGCCGATCTTTGGTGGCAACGTCGTCTTTTCGTGGGAGCGTGTCGGGTAAGCTCTAGCGAGAAAGGATGGTGCCGGGGGACGGAGTCGAACCGCCGACACGGGGATTTTCAGTCCGAACCGGCCTTCGTCCACCCGTGTCCGCCGTCGTCCACAATCGGCTTAACACAAGGCATTCTGCCTGCTTCCCAGGTCCGCCTGCGTCCCTTCGCGTCCGCCTTTGTGCACTCCATTGGCTACAGTTTGGCTACAGTAGTCCCTCTCTCTAGGAGCGCATCGAGTTTGGCCGCAGCCTCGCGCCCCATTGATGGAAGGACATGGCTGTAAGTATCCAGCGTGACCGAGATCTGAGAGTGCCCGAGGCGTTCCTGCACCACCTTGGGATGAACGCCCTGGAGCAGCAACAGCGTCGCGGCGGTGTGGCGCAGGTCGTGGAACCGGATCTGCGGTAGGCCAGCCTTCTTGAGCAACGGTTGGAATGACCGCCGGAGGAGATTGGGCCGCCGGACCGGTCCGCCTTCCGTATCACAGAACACCCATCCGTGCGGATGTCCCTCCGCGAGCATCCGCTCGCGGTGCTCGCGGAGCGCCGCTACTGCGATTCGTGGGAGATCCACCGGGCGTTTCGCTCTCGCGGTCTTTGGCTCTCCAAGCGACAAGCGGCCGTTGACTTCGTGGAGCGAGTGGCGGACGTGCAAGAGGGCACCCGTGAGATCAACATCGTCCCATTGCAGGCCGAGCAGTTCCCCCTGGCGGAGGCCCGTGGTGATGGCCATGACATAGAGTGCGTGGAGCCGATCCTCTCGGGCCGCTTCGAGTAGTGCGCTCACCTGCGTAGGAGTGAGGACCTGCATGATCGGCCGTGGGGCCCCGGGCCGCGTCACGGCGTCACATACGTTTCGTGGAATCATGCCCCACCGAACGGCTTGGTCGAGGGCGTGGTGCAGTTCGTCGTAGGCCATCTGGCGCCCTCGGGAGGACGCGCCGTCCGTCTCCAATGAGGCAAGCATTCCCTGGACGTGCGCTGGAGCAATCCGTGACAAAGGGACACCGCCGATCTGGGGAACGATGTGGAGACGTATGATTTCCTCGTACCGGTGGTGTGTTGACGGGCGAATGGAGGGCCGGGCGGCATCCTCAAGCCAGCGGTGCAAGAAGGTCGCGACTGTGAGGCGCTGCGGGTCACCCAACATGCCCGCAAGCACGTCGACTCGAAGGCGAGCCAGCTTGTCCAGCACTTCGCCCTTCGTCGCGCCGTACGCAACTCGCCGCTTCCGCTTTCCCTGGGCGTCATACCCGGCGGTAATGGATCCGCACCACAGGCCGTCCCGGCGCCGAAACACCGACCCCTCACCGCGCCCACGCCGACTTCTCACGCGGCACCCCCTCGGACTATTTACGCGCTGCGCACGCCTGTCAGATTGGACGAGGCCAGGGCGATGAGCGCCTTCCGGGGAATGCGCCTCGCGGCTCCAATGCGGACGTACGGTAGATCCCCTCTCTCCATCAGGGCGTAGAGCGTACTGCGGCTCAAACTGAGAAACGCCGCCGCCTCTGGCACGGTCACCAACCCGTCGCTCACAAGTTCAGCCGGGCCGTCCCGTACGGCGGATTGGATTGGGGTAGAGTCCAGCAGATGAGGGTGACCATCCATGCCTCCCATCTTAGGACACGTCACAGTCCATTCTGGCCGCAAACCTGACGCTCCTGCGGCCGTTGAAGCAGAGCACGTGTTCGCCATCCAGCCGTTTCGGCTACGCTCCCACAGCCGATTGTGAAGGAGTATGGTACGAAGGACGAAATCCTACGTGACCACTCGCGGGGGGAGAACTTCCATTAAAGTGACAGATTCGCACCGCCACATCCGTTCGGCTCGGCCGGCACGCCGCCGGCGTCCGGCGCCTCCCACACGTGCACGTAGCACACAGGAGGCGCCAGTGGAAACGCTCGCGACCGGCCCAGCTCGTTTGCTTATGGCCCACCCCAACCTGATCGGGTACATTACCAGCTTGGGGGAGCGGAACCGCGCGGCGATGCTCGCGATCCCCGAGACGCTCGACCGGATCCGCGAGAAGGCCCGGATCACGGATCCCCGATCGGCGACCGCGCGCGCTTTCGACGCGGCATGCCTCCTCGGATACCTGGCGGCCATCTCCGACACCCTGCTCGCGGCCCACTTTCGGATGAAAGCGGGAGACTTGCCGGCGAACGCGCTCGCTCTGCGCAAGCTGGAGAATGCGCTCAACGGGTCGACGATTGGGATCCTCCTCAGCATCATGGACACGGCGACGAAGGCCGGGCACCCCCCGCTCAACATCCTCTTCAAGGCGTACACGCGCCACTTGCGCGTGTAGGAGGAGTAACGGCAGCCTCAATCCCCGCGTAAAGGGCGGTTGCCTGTGGCGGCCGCCGGCCGCCGGGTATCCTGGGAGACGTGCCTCCCACGACATCCCAGGCCACCCAGTTGCTCGACGCGTTCGTCGTCGCCGTGCGCGACGAGGTCGCCGCCGCGAAGTCCGCCAAGGGCGACTCGATCACCACGCTCACCGACGGCCGCCGGACTCAGCACGGCGCCGACCACGCGACCTACACCTTCCTGAAGGAGCGGTCGGTCGCGGCGTCCGACGACGTGCCCGTCGAGCTCGAGGTCGGCGGGCGCGGCTACAAGGGCAGCGGGGCGAAGACCTCCATCGCGAAGCTCATGTCGGCCGCTTCGTCACACGCACGTACTATTGGCTACTGCTGGCGGAAGGGCACCTGACACGGCGGCTGTTCGGGGCGATCCTACAGCGGCTGGCAACGCTGTCGGTGCCGGCCGGATAATCGCCTTCGCTGTGGCGGCAGTGCGGAGTGTCGAGGGTCCCAGCGGGGCCAAACGGGCTTTCGGGCGGCCGCCGGGGTGGGCCCCGGACGGCCAAGAACGGTCCGGGTTCCACCGAGGGAGGAGTGCAGGCGCCAAATTGGAAATCCCAGATTAGATGACTACACGTCCGCGCGGCCAATAGGGGCGGGGAGGCGTCCCCCCGGACGACATCGAGTTCGCAGGATTACGGTGGGCGAGAATCGCGACGGGACGCCCGGCTCTCTGCCATCGGGGCGTCGGTCCGTACACCCGCAGCGTCGGCTGGCGGGCGAGATTTTACCGTACCTCCGTGAACCCGACGATCACGAATGGACGTCTGAGGAGCGGGCGTTTCTAGACTGGGCGGAGCGCCGGAACGGGCGGCCGCTGGCGGAGTGGGAGAAGCGTCTCTGGGTCGCGCAGGGCGCGGATGAGTGGTGGATCTCGGAGCGAAAATGGTCGACGTCAGAACGTGTCAATTCATGAATAGGTATGCGTCGCTCGACGAGAGGATTATCTGTGTCGGTGCGGGATTTT
>DASYZR010000073.1 GCA_035945995.1 bacterium | reverse complement strand
GTGGCGGCGGCCGACCAGCGGCGGCGCTGGAGCGACGATCCGGCATGGCGCGAGGACGTCTGGGCGCTTGCGGGCGCGTGCGGCCGCGTCCTCCGCTGGCCGCTCGCGGTGGCCACCGTGCTGGCGCTGCTCGCGAGCGCGGGGTGGCTCGCGCTCGTCGTCATGCACGCCATCACGGGATAAGATGGGGATCCGTCAAGGACCTTCACGGTATTGGGCGCGTTCGGCGCCGCGTGCCTCTCATCGCTAAGAGGGCCCCGAAGACGACGAGCGCGGCGACGATGGCATAGCGCCCCACGGGGCAGCCTGCACGTAGGGCGTGGTCGCCGTCGCGACGGGCGCGAATGTGCCGAGCGCGGGTACGTTCGCGACCAGCAGGTGCAGGTGCCCCGCGTAGCGGGCCATGAGGACCGCGGCGATCAGGACGCCGGGTGCGGCCAGCCCCCAGGCGAGGCGGGGCCCCGCGTCCGCTGCGGGTCACTTCACCGTGAACGTCACGCTCGTGACGACGCGGGGGTTGAACGGAAAGTGGTCCGTCGCGACGAATTCCACCTGGATCAGGTGATCGCCCGGCGTGACGGCCACGTCCTGCTCGAGGCCGTACGCCATGGACACCACCCTCCCATCGAGGCTGAGGTGGACGTGGCCGCGGTCCGGCGCCAAATCAAGCGACGTCTGCGGTATGATCCTGGCGCCCTTGAGCTCGAGGCGGACGCGCAGCGTGCGCCCGGACACCGTCGCGTCCGGCGACGGGTTGAGAATATGCAGGACGGCGGTGGAGCGGGGGCGCACCTGCGTCGCCGGCTGCGCCGGAGGGGTCTGCGCCCGCGGCGCGCAGCCGGTCAGAAGGGCGGCGAGGACCAGAATCGCAAGGCGCTTCATAGCGTGACGTCGAGATACGCGCGCAGCGCGCTGCCATCCCGCGCGATGCCGCTGTACTCGATGTGCCAGGTCCCGGGGCCGAGTTGCGCGTCCCCGATGAAGTGTCCGGGGCCGAAACGGCGGACCGGGAGCGGCCGGACCGCCTGCCCCGGGCGCCCGGCGGCGATCGTGATCAGGCGGGGTACCGGCAACTCCTGCCCGTTCGCCGCGATGAACGTCGCATGGACTTCATTGAGCCCCGGCCGGCCGGGGTCAAGGTACGCGTCGAGCACGATGCCTCCCTCCAAGTCGATGCCGTACAGCGTGGGTTGCCCGGGGGCCCGGATCTCACGCACGATCTCCGGACGCACCCGCGCCGCGACGCCGAGCGGTACTTCCGTCGATTGCAGGCCGCGTTCGAGCATGACCACAATCGACCATGTTCCATCCAGGGAGAGATTCGTCCCCTGGGCCTCATACGTTCCGGGTGCCGTCGGTTTGAGCGCCAGCACGGACGGACCGACGCCGGGCCGCTCGGGCTGGCTGAAGCGTAGGGCGACGCGCCCGGCCGTGACGGGGCGGCCGGTATCATAATCCACGAGTCGAACCAGAAAGCGGTTCACTCCCGGGAAGCCGGGCGTGATTTCCAGGTGGGCCCGCACCGAGGTGGCAAAATCGCTGCGGTCCACCGAGATGGCCGTGGCGGTTTGTGCCGCCTGCTGCAACAGCCGCGGCGGCGCGAGTCCCACCAGGATTCCTGTGACGCCAAGGACCACCGCCGCCGCCGCGAGCTCCGCGCCGCCGACGCGCCGGAGGCCGCGGAGCGACGTAAGGAGCGCGGGGATGCTGCGATACCGGTTGAACGCCCCGAGAGCGGCGAGAATGAGGAGCAACGCGGCCTTCACGACGACGAGGCGGCCGAAGTCCGTCGCGACGAGTGCATTCCATTGTCCCACCTCGTCGACCGCGCGCAGGACTCCCGTGAGCGCGGTGACCCCCAGCGTGATGCCCGCAACCACGGAGAACCGCCGCGCAGCGGCGGCTCTGGCGTCGGTCGGGGCCCCACGGAGTCCCACGAGCAGTGCCGCGAGCCCGCCGAGCCACACCCCCACACTCGTGATGTGCACCCACTGGTCGGCGATGTTCGGCCAACGGAGCGGGCCCGAGCCCGCCGCGGCGTGACCGGCCAGCACATCCGCGAACATCGACCCCGCGACCAGGACACCTGCGGCCGCCAATGCCTGCGGCCGGAGACGCCCGCGCGCGCGGGCCGCGACCGCCAGCGCAGCTCCCGCTCCGACGATAGGGAGGAAGCGCCACCAGAGCGCCGCCCCCAAGGGCGTCGCGAGCAGGCGGCCGATACCGGCTCCCGCATCCGCCGCCTGGGCGGCCCCGAGACCGATCACACCCGCGGCGGCCAGTCCCCACAGGAGCCACGGATAGGCCGTGCGCCCGGCGGGCGGCTCGGCGAACGCCGCGGTCCAGACCCACGCGAGGCCCACCAGACCGGTCAGGCCCGCGTACAGCCCCCAGCGGCTGACGATGGACAGGGGGGAGGGGAACGGGCTCGCCGCTGCCGGCGGCGCCGCGCCGGGCGACACGCCGACGCCGAACGCAAACGCTCCCCCCGTCACGTGGCCGTCCACGCGCGACACCGTCCGCCAGGTAACAGTGTACGCGCCGTTCGGAAGCGGCCCCAAGGGGACCAAGAGTTCCAGCGGGTGACCGGGGGCGGACTGGGCTCTGCTCCGGTCCACCTGCCGGCCGGTGCTGTCGAGAACGTGGATGTTTGATAATGACGGCTCCGGCACTTCCGTGAAGGTCAGCAGGATGGTTGCGGGAGCGCGCTGGAGCACGGCGCCGCCGGCCGGGACGGAGCGCTGAAGCAAGGCGTGCGCGCCCGCGACCGGCGCGCACGATAGCACCCCCGCGCAGACCAGGGCGGCAACCCCAGCCCGACGCATCAGGCTACCCCCGCTGCGTCCTTCGGGAAGGTTCGTGGGACACGCCGCTACCGGCTCCCGCGCCCCCGTCGAGGCCACACCCCGATCACGGTACCGATCGCGCCCAACACAATGCCGATGATGGCGAGCGAACGGCCCTGCCGGGCCGTGCCGGACGCCGCGTCAACACGCGGCCGAAGGCGCTCCATGAGACCGGCGAGCTCCGCTTGCGAGGGATCTGTGGCCGGAAATTCGGCCGCTCCGGCCTCTTCCACCGGGTTAAACGTCTTCTCCGAGGATATGAACGACTGGTCAATGCGCTGGCCGCGAACGTTGCCCACGAAGTGAAACGTGTAATTCCCCGGCCGCGTCGGAATAATCGCCTTATCGTATTCGCCCGGCGTCCCGAGGCCGGTGTCCGGATCGTAGGACGGATCGAGAGGCGACGGGGCGCTCTTCTGGCCGCCGAAGATCACCTCGACGTTGAGCCCATCGCCCACGTCATTGATCGGCTTGCCGGCCGCGTCTTTCAGGATGAGCTGCACATCGTTCCGATACCCGGTGTAGCTGGGCTCGGTGGACCACCCGACGGTCATCTGGATCTTGCCCACGGTCCGCTGCTCGTGCGCCAGAGCCGCCTGGGAGAGGATCACTACACTCGGCGCGACAACGAGAATGCTCACGAGAACGCCAACACGCAACCGCACAGTGAATCACCTCCACGCGAATATCCGCCGGTTCGAGCCTGCCGAGCGCAGCGCGCCCGCGACTCGAAGCCCGGCAACGAGTCCGAAGAGTTCCGCTGTAGGGCTAGAGATTGTAGCCGCGCACGCGGCGTGGAGGTGGATCGGGCGCCGGCACACTCGTCTCAAGGACTCTTGATGATCGATGCGTCACGACCCGCCATGCTCGGACGGGTGCGGGGATCTGCGGAATCCCGGCCAGCGCGGCGGTCCCGCTTCCCTGGACGCTCAGGACGGCCGGGCCGCCGCTGTCGGTGCCCCGAATCGAGATCACGCGCACGCCGGGGAACATGACGCCTCCGACGACGCCCGGCGCCGCCGGAGGCTCGCCGTTATCGGTTCCTTCGCGTTCGCGGAGGAGGTGCCGGGCGAGCGCACGGGCTCGTGCGGCGGGTGTGCCTCCGACGACGATGTGCGCGTGATAGGGGTCGTGGCCGGCAGTTGACGGAAACGTAAACAGGCCGCCGGCAAGCAGGGCGAGCAGGCCCCAAGAGTGCGCGAGGAAGACAAGCGGGCGCCGTCGGCGTGGCAACGGACGTCCGCCGCCCGGCGGCAGCATCGTGCGCATGTATTCGCCACGTTTCGCCGCCGGTCCGTCCGGCCCTGTGGCACGCTTGTGCGGCAGGCGACAGAGGGACCGTGCGGCGGGCCGCTGAAGCGGACACCATCCGACCGGAGCGCGAGCGGCGCGCGCGTTCGATGGCGGCCGGGCGAGGAGGAGGGATGATGCGGCGACACCTGTGGATCACGACCGTGATGTGGGCCGTGACCGCGACGGCTTTGCTCATAGCCTCGGTGGGATGGCCCGGCGCAATTCAGGGTGCCGTGACATCACTCGTCCAGCCGCCGCTGCCGAATGTGCCGGCGGCCGTGTACGGTGGTCCGGCGCTCGGCTTCATCGTCACGCTCGAAAACGGCGTCAGGATTTACCATGCGGGCAGCACCCCGCTGACCATGGATCTGCAGATGTACGGTCGCCTCTACCGGCCCCACGTCGCGCTGCTGCCGATCGCCTCGGGGATGATGCCGGACGAGGCGGCGATGGCGGCAGAGTTGCTGCGGGCGGACAACCCGAGCCTCATTGCGGTGTTCCCGCAACACCACGCCGCCTTCATGCCGCCCGACCGCCGCGGGCGGGCGTTCGTCGACGCGGTCAATGCCCGGCCGGCGCTGCGCGGGCGGGTGCGCGCGTTCGATCCCAAACCGGGGCAGGTGTTCTTCCTGACGCCGTCCGGCGTGCGGGTCCTCTAGCGATGCGCGTCGCCGTCATCGGCGCGGGCGGCACGGGGGGATACTTCGGGGGGCTGCTGGCGCGCGCGGGCCACGACGTCACGTTCATGGCGCGGGGCGCCCACCTCAACGCGATTCGCGCGCGCGGGCTCACCGTCAACTCCCGGCTGGCCGGCAATTTTGTCGTGCGGGCCGCGGCGACCGACGACCTGCGCACCATCGGGCCCGTCGATCTGGTGCTCGTCTGCGTCAAAGCCTACAGTCTGGACGGCGTCCTGTCGCTGCTGCCCTCGGTCGTCGGGCCCGAGACGATGATCCTCTCGGTGCAGAACGGGGTGGACAACGAGGACCGGATCGCCGCCGCCGCCGGCGCCGGCCCGGTGCTGGGCGCGGTGGCCCAGGTGTCGTCGTTCATCCAGGGGCCGGGGGTGGTCGGGCAGACCGGCGGGCCGGGGAGGCTCGTTTTTGGCGAGATGGCGGGCGGCGAGAGCGCCCGCACGGCGCGCCTCCTTACGGTCTTGCGGAGCGCCGGCATCGCCGCGGAGGTGCGGCCCGACATCCGCCTGGCCCTCTGGGAGAAGTTCGTGTTCATCTGCGGCGTGAGCGGCGTGACGGCGGTCACGCGGCTCCCGCTCGGGCTGATCCTCGCCGACGTGGAGACGGCCGCGCTCATGCGCGCGACGCTCGATGAGGTCGTCGCCGTGGCGCGCGCGGACGACGTGCCGGTCGCTCCGCGGTTCGCCGAGCAGGCCGTGGCGCAGATGCGCACCCTCGAGCCGTGGTTTCGGGGCTCCATGGCCCAGGATCTGCTCGAAGGGCGGCGGCTCGAACTCGACACGCTCAACGGCACGGTGGTGAGGCTCGGCCGCGCGCACGCCGTCGCGGTACCGGTCAACTGGACGATCTACGCGGCGCTGCGGCCGTTCGCCGCCGGCGCGCCGGAGATTCCGCGGCCGGAGTAGGGACTCGCCTGGAAAAATTCGAGGACATCCGGAGGGCCAGCCAATGAGTGGTGAGGGATCAGGGCACACGACGTACGCCACGCGGTTCGGACTGCGGCCGGTGGCCTACGGCCGCCGCGGCGTGGTCGCGACGGCGAACCCGCTGGCGACCATGGCGGGCATCCGCATGGTCGCCGAGGGCGGCAACGCGGTCGACGCCGTCGTCGCGGCGGCGGCAGCCGTGGGCGTCGTGGAACCCTACATGTCGGGGCTCGCCGGGTGCGGCACCCTCATGCTGACGCGCCCGGGAGCGGTGCCGAAGGCGCTGGTGTTTCTCGGCCGCGCGCCGGCGGCCGCCACCGCCGAGCGGTTTGCCGGCGGGCTGCCGGACGTGGGGTATGAGGGCGCCTGCGTCCCGGGCAACCTCGCCGGCTGGGCGCGGGTGCTCGCCGAGCACGGCACGATGCCGCTCGCGCGGGTCCTGGAGCCGGCCATCGAGTACGCGGAGCACGGCGTCCCATTCACCCCGTTCGATGAGATGATGTTTCGCGAAAGCGCGCCGCGGCTCACGCAGGAGGGGGTGGCGACGTACCTGCACGACGGGGCGGTCCCCCGCCCGGGCACCCTCCTGGTGCAGCCGGATCTTGCCGCGACGCTGCGGAGGATCGGCGCGGAGGGGCCGGGGTATCTGTACGAGGGACCGCTGGGCTGGGCCATCGGCGCGCTGATGCGCGAGCGCGGGGGACTGCTGAGCGGGCAGGATCTGCGGGAGTATCCCGAGTCGCTGCACTGGGCCGATCCGCTCGCACTGGCGTATCGCGGCGTCACCGTCTACGCGCCGCCGCCGCCGACGAGCGCCGTTCAGGTGCTCGCCACCCTTGGGATCTTGGAGCGGTTCCACCTGGCCGCAACGGAGCATCTCGGGCCGGAGCACATCGGGCTCGTGGCCGAGGCGTCGCGCCTGGCCCGGCTGGATACCGATCGGTACGTCGGTGATCCCGATGCCGCCGACATCCCCGTGGACCGGATGCTGGCGGCGGACCATCTCGAGGCGTTGGGCCGCGAAGTGGAGGCCCGCCGCGGGGAGGCGGGATCGGCGCCGGCCTCGGGAGCAGGCGTCACCGGCTCGACGACGCACCTGGCTGCGGCGGACAGCAGCGGATTGGCCGTCAACCTGACGCACAGTCTCGGTCACGGCTTCGGCTGCGGCGTGGTCGTGCCGGGCACCGGCGTATGTCTCAACAACGCCATGCACTGGTTCTCCAACCGGGCCGGCCATCCCAACCGGATCGCGCCCGGCAAGCGGCACGAGTGGCCGATCGCGCCGGTGCATCTCTACCGCGACGGCCGTTTCTGGGCGACCATCGGCACGCCGGGGTCGTACGGCATTCTCGTCACGACCGTCCAGGTGCTGGTGAACCTCATCGACTTCGGGCTCAACCTGCAGGACGCGATCGGCGCGCCGCGTTTTCGATGGATCGACGACGTGGCCGATCCGCTGCCCGCGCGCGCGCTGCGCGTCGAGTCGCGGATGCCGGAGGCGACGCGTGCGGCCCTGGGGCGGCGCGGCTACGGCGTCGACACGCTCGGCCCGTGGTCGATGCGCGTCGGCGGCGTGCAGGCCGTGCTCGCGGATCCCGATACCGGCTGGCTCGCCGGCGCGGCGGATCCGCGGCGGAACGGGTACGCGGTGGCGTGGTGATGCAGGTCACCGTCGTCGGCGCGGGCGCCATCGGCGGAACCATCGGCGCGCACCTCGTGCGGGCCGGGCACGACGTGCTGCTCGTCGATGCCGCGGGGGACCACGTCGAGGCCATCAACCGCGACGGGCTGCGCCTCGAGGGGCGCGAGACCCTGACCGTCCGGGTGCCCGCGGTGACGCCGGCCGGGCTGGCCGAGCGGCTGGGGAACCGCCGGTTGGGGACTGTGATGCTGGCGGTCAAGGCCCAGCATACCGAGGGTGCGCTCGACATGGTGGCGCCGCTGCTCGGTCCGGACGGGTACGTCGTCTCCATGCAGAACGGCCTCAACGAGCGCGGCATCGCCGCGCGGATCGGTACCCGGCGGACCGTCGGGGCGTTCATCAACTTCGGCGCGGACTATCACGCTCCGGGCCTGATCATGTACGGCGGCCCGGGGGCCCTCTACCTCGGTGAGCTCGACGGGAGCCTCACGCCGCGAGTCCACGCCCTCGCCGAGGTGATGCGAACTGCCTTTTTGCCGAACACGACCGTCACCCGCAACATCTGGGGCTACCTGTGGGGCAAGATGGGCTACGCGTCCATGCTCTTCGGGACGGCGGTCGTGGACGCGACGATGGCCGACGTGCTCGGCGATCCGGCCAACGAGGCGCTGCTGGCCGATCTCGCCGGCGAGGTCACCCGCGTAGCGGACGCCGAGGAGGTGCGGTGCGAAGGGTTCGACGGCTACGACCCGGACGCCGTGCGCTTCCGGGCGCCGCGCGACTGGGCGGGGATCCGCCGCAGTCTCGCCGCGATGGTCGAGCACAACCGCGGCTCGCTCAAGCAGAAGAGCGGCATCTGGCGCGATCTCGTCGTGCGGCGCCGGCGCACCGAGGTCGACTCCCAGATCGGCGAGGTGGTCGGGATCGGGCGGACGCACGGGCTGGACCTGCCGCTCAACGTCCGTCTCGTCGAGATGATCCACGATCTGGAAGCCGGCCGGCGAATGATGCGGCCGGAGAACCTGGCCGACCTCCGCCGCCTCGATGCGGCGGTGTACGGCGGCGGGGGTCCGGCATGAGCGCGGCGGACCGCGGCGGCGAGGCCGCGGCGCGCGGGGACGCGAGCCCCTACCGCGCCTTCGCCGACCGGCACCTCGACGAGATCCTGCGCGATCTGGAGGCCCTGGTCGAACTGGAGTCTCCGACCACGGAGAAGGCGGCGGTCGATCGTGCCCCGCGCCATCTCGCCGCGCGATTCTCCGAGGCCGCCGTGGCGGAGATCATCTGGCATCCGCAGCGCGACTTTGGGGATCACTTCGAGGCCCGGATCGGCCGCGGCCCCCGCCGCGTGCTTCTCCTCGGGCACGTCGACACCGTCTGGCCGCTCGACACGATCGAGCGCCTGCCGTGCCGCACCGACGGCGACCGGATCACCGGACCGGGATCGTTCGACATGAAGGCGGGGGACGTCCAGGGCCTCTGGGCGCTCCGCGCGGTCGTGGAGCGCGGCGCGGCGGCGGACAAGACGTTCGTCTTCTTCGCCAACACCGAGGAGGAAGTGGGGAGCCCGACGTCCCGCCCCATCATCGAGCGGCTGGCCCGCGAGGCGGAGTGCGTGCTCGTGCTTGAACCGTCGGTGGGTGCGGAAGGTGCGGCCAAACTCTGGCGGAAGGGCGTGGGGATCTTCCGCCTCGAGGTGCAGGGGGTCGCCAGCCACGCCGGCGCGGACCCGGAGAAGGGACGGAGCGCCGTGTTGGAGCTCGCGCACCAGATCGTGGACCTGTACGCGGCGGTGGCGCGTCCCGAAGAGGGCACGACGCTGAATGTGGGACTTGTCCAGGGCGGCACGCGATCCAACGTCGTCGCGGCGACCGCCGAGGCGCACATCGACCTGCGCGTCCGGACCGTTACGGAGGCCCGGCGTGCCGAGCGCGCGATGGTCGAGCGGCCGTCGTTTGTCCCGGGAACGACGGTCCGCGTGACCGGCGGGCTCAACCGGCCGCCGATGGAGGAGACGCCGGCATCGCGGCGGCTGTACGAGGTCGCGCGGCGGCTCGCGGCCGCGGAGGGATTTGGGCTGCCGGCGGGCGGGACCCGCGGCGGCAGCGACGGCAATTTTACGGCGGCCCTCGGCGTCCCGACGCTGGACGGCCTCGGGGCCGTCGGGGACGGCGGCCATGCCGAGACCGAACACGTGCGGCGTTCGGCCGTTGCGCCGCGGACCGCCTGGTTCGCGCGCCTGCTCGCCGAGTTGTAGCGCCTTTGTCGGGCGGCTAGGGGATCGCGGCGACCAGCTCGATCTCGACTTTCAACTCGGGCCGCGCCAGTGCCGCGACGGCGACGGTGCTGCGGGCGGGCAGATCACCCGGGAAGGCGGCACGGTAGACGTCGTTCATCGCCGCAAAGTCGTTGATGTCCGTCAAAAACACCGTCGCCTTGAGCGCATGCGCCATGTCGGTTCCGGCCGCTTCGAGCACCGCCTGCAGATTGTCGAGGCAGTTTTGCGTCTGCGCCCGGATATCGGCCGGCACGCGCCCCGTCGCGTCGGCGCCGACCTGCCCGGAGGTGAAGACAAGGTTGCTAAACCGGATGCCGGGCGAGTACGGCGAAGCGGGACGGGGACGGCTGGACGGGAAAACGGCCTGACGCGTCATCGAAGTCACCTCCGGAAATGATGGTACGCGCGAGTCCGGGCGACGGCGTGGCGAAAGCGCACCGCTGGGATGTCGTCTGGTTCGCGCGGCCGCGCGGGCCTTCCTGTAGCCGCATCGGGACGTGGTGGAGGGCTGTCCGAGACGCGGCGCGAACCGATGAGCGGCGGTGCACAGTTCGACGCCGGTGGCGGCGGGTTGAATCGGCAGGGCCCGCGTCATCGGGGGCGCCCCGGGGGAGGACGGATCGATGCGGCGGACGGTTGCGCCGGTCATCGCGCTCGCGGTGGCCGCGATCGGATGGGGTACCACGCTGTATGCGCAGGGGCAGGCCGGCGGGAGCTGGACGATCGCGATCCCGGAGGAGCCGGATACCCTGGATCCGCAGAAGACCGGCGCCGCGGTCGCCGCCGCGATCTTCCAACTGGTCGGCCAGCCGCTCCTGGCGCATGACTTCAGCAACCGGGTCGTGGCCGGGCTCGCCGAGTCGTGGACGATCAGCGGCGACGGGCTGGTGTGGACGTTCCGGCTCAAGACGGGCGCGATGTTCCAGGACGGCACGCCGGTGACCGCCCAGGCCGTCAAGGCGTCGATCGAGCGCGCGCTCGCGCCGGAGACGAAGTCGCCGGTCGCGAAGGCGCAGCTCGGTCCCGTAAAGGCCATCGAGGCGGTGGATGCGCGGACGCTGCGCCTGACCCTCAAAGAGCCGTTCGCGCCGCTGCTCAACAACCTCACGGACCCGCGCCTGTCGCCGATCAGCGTCAAGGCGGCCGATGCCGCGGGGACCGGGTTCGGCCGCGCCCCGGTGAGCGACGGGCCGTACAAGGTGAAAGAATGGGCGTCGGGCCACCACATCACACTGGTGCGCGACCCGGCATTCGCCTGGGGGCCGCCGTACATGCACCACGGGCCGGCCTACATCGAGCAGGTCACGTACCGCATCATCACCGACTCGGCGACGCAGGTCGCGGCGTTCGAGAGCGGCGAGGTCAGTCAGTTGGGCCTGCCGTCGCACGACGTCAACCGGCTGCTCGCGACCAAGAAGTATCAGATCTTCAAGTTTCTGCGGAAGGGCGTGGGGCTGTTCCTGGAATTCAACGTCAAGCGCGAGCCGTGGAGCGACCTCCGGCTCCGCCAGGCGATGAATTATGCGATCAACAAGGACGTCCTGGTCAAGGTGGTGCTGGAAGGGCAGGGCGAGCCGGCGTACGGCCCGCTGCCGCCGTCCATCTGGGGCTACTGGCCCGGGATCGTTGCCTACGCACCCCACTATGATCCGGCCAAGGCCAAGCGGTTGTTCGCCGAAGCCGGCTACGCGCCCGGGCCGGACGGTGTGCTGCAGAAGGGCGGCCGGCCGCTCGCGTTCACGCTGTTCTCAACGCCGAGCGATACCTCCGTGCGCAGCGCGCAACTCGTGCAGGCCAATCTCCTCTCGTTCGGCGTCAAGATGGATATCCAGACCTTCGAGTTCGGCACCCTGCTGGACCGGCTGAAGAAGGGCGATCAGCAGGCCGAGTTCATGGGGTATACGTACAACGAGCCCGACATCATGTACATCTGGTTCGACTCGGCGAACATCGGCAGCGGGCTCAACTTCAGCCACGATGCCGATCCCAAGCTGGATGCGCTGATCGACGCGGCCCGGCGGGCCACGAACCCGGCGAAGCGCGCGGCGCTGTACGTCGACCTCCAGAAGTACGTCGTCGACCAGGCGCTGTGGGTCCCTCTGTGGACCAACTACAACTACATCGCGCTCCAGTCCGTCATCAAGGACGCCAGGATTCATCCGGACGGGTACGTGTTCCTCGGAGACGCCTACCTGACGAAGCGGTAGGCCGCGCCGAGCTTCGGGCGCCCTGCGGGCTGACGGATGCTGCCGTTTATCCTCCGGCGCCTCGGCGCGGTGCTGCCGGTGCTGCTGGCGGTCTCCGTGCTCGTCTTCCTGATGAGCCACCTGACGCCCGGTGATCCGGCCACGATCATGCTCGGCGAAAACGCCTCGGCCGCGGAGGTGGCGCGACTCCGTCAGGAACTCGGCCTGGACCGTCCGCTCGCGGTGCAGTACGGCCGGTATCTCGCGAACGTCCTCCGTGGCGATCTCGGCCGTTCGATCCGCTCGGGGCGGCCGGTCGTGCGCGAGATCGCGGAGCGGTTTCCCTCGACGTTGGAGCTCACCCTGGCGGCGATGGCCGTCGCGGCCGCCGGGGGAGTGCTGCTCGGCGCCCTGGCGGCGATGAGCCGCGGCCGGGTGGCCGAGGCGTTCGCGATGAGCGCCTCGCTCATCGGAATCTCCATGCCGTCCTTCTGGCTGGGGCTGCTCCTGATCCTCGCGTTTGGGCTCGCACTGCGCTGGTTCCCGATCGCCGGGGGGAACGAGTGGCAGGCTCTTGTGCTGCCCGCGGTCACACTCGGCGCGCAGGCCGCCGCGGTGCTGGCGCGGCTCACCCGCGCGAGCCTGCTCGAGGTGCTGCCGAGCGAGTTCGTCCGGACCGCGCGGGCCAAAGGCGCCTCGGGCGCCCGCGTGCTGTTCCGCCACGCCCTGCGGAACGCCCTCATCCCCGTCGTCACGGTGATGGGCGTGCAGTTCGGCACGCTGCTCGGCGGCGCCGTGATCGTGGAATCCGTGTTCGCGCGGTCGGGCCTCGGCCGGTTTGCCGTCACCGCCGTGCAGGCCCGCGATTTCCCGGTGATCCAGGGCATCGTGCTGTTCGCCGCCGCGGTCTACGCCCTCGTGAACCTTGCCGTCGACGTGGCGTACCTCGTGTTGGATCCGCGGATCACATACGAATGAGCGCGGTGCGGCCGGGGCCGGCGGCCTCCTCCAGTGCGAGGACCCGGCGGCAACGGGTGCTCCACCGCGTTCTCGGGAGTCCCGCGACGATGACCGGCGTGGTACTGACGTGCGCGTTTCTCGCGACGGCCCTGCTCGCACCCTGGATCGCGCCGCGCGACCCGATCGCACCCGAGATCGACGCCGTCCTGTCGCCGCCCTCCCGCGCCCATCTCTTCGGGACCGACGAGTTGGGCCGCGACGTGCTCAGCCGCGTCGTCTACGGGAGTCGCGTCTCGCTCCAGGTCGGCCTCGTCGGGGTGGGGATCGCCGCCGCCGCGGGCATCGCCGGCGGCCTGCTGGCGGGTTTTTACGGAGGCCTCTGCGACGCGGCGCTCATGCGCGCCACGGACGTGCTGCTCGCGTTTCCCGGCATTCTGCTCGCGATCGCGATCGTGGCGGCGCTCGGCCCCAACTTGACCAACGTCATGCTCGCCGTCGGCATCGGCGCCATCCCGGTGTATGCCCGCACCGTGCGCGGATCCACGCTGGCCGTGCGCCGGATGGAATACGTGGAAGCCGCGCGCGCGGCCGGCGCCACGACCGGCCGGCTGATGATCCGCCACATCCTCCGTAACATCACCGCGCCGATTCTGGTGCTCGCGACGCTCGGGGTCGGCGTGAACATTCTCATCGCCGCCGGCCTCTCCTACATCGGCCTCGGCGCGCAGCCGCCGACGCCGGAGTGGGGGGCGATGCTGAGCGGCGCCCGTCAGTACCTGCGCGACGCCTGGTGGACCGCCGTGTTTCCCGGCCTCGCGATTACACTGACCGTTGTCGGCATGAACCTCGTGGGCGACGGACTCCGGGACATCTTGGATCCGCGGCTCCGGATCTGACGCGGCGAAACTCCCTATCCGCCGCGCATGAACGACGGGTACAGCGTCATCCCCCCGTCCACGAAGAGCGTCGTCCCGGTCACGTATCCGGCGACGTCGGAGACCAGGACCGCGACCATCCGCGCGATCTCCTCGGGCGTGCCGAGGCGCCCCATCGGGATTTTCGTCAGCAGGTCCTGCAACTGCGCGGGATCGCTCCACACGTCGCGGTTGATCGGCGTCTGGATGGCTCCGGGCGCGAGCGCCAGCACCCGGACGCCCGCCGGCGCCGCCTCTTGGGCCAGCGTCTTCGTGAGCATGCTGAGCCCGGCCTTGCTCGCCGTGTAGGCGCTGTACCCGGTCCACGGGATCCGTTCGTGCACCGACGTCAGGCTCAGCACCACGCCGCGCCGCGCCGGCACCATGCGACGCAGGGCCTCGCGGGCGCAGAGGTAGGCGCCGGTGAGGTTAATCTCGAGCACCCGGCGCCAGGCATCCGGCGCCTGGTCCCACGCGGCGACGCGCCCGCCGTCGATGCCCGCGTTGTTGACGAGCACATCGACGCCGCCCCAGGCACGCTCGACGTCCGCGAACATTCGCGCTACCTCGCCCGGGTCCGAGACGTCCGCCCGGGCGGCGATCGCCGTGCCGCCGGACGCCGCGACCTCGGTGACCACCGCCTGCGCCGCGTCCGGGGCGACGACGTAATTCACGCAGACGCGCGCCCCCTCGCCGGCGAGGGCGAGCGCGATCGCCCGGCCGATGCCGGAGTTGGCGCCGGTAACGACGGCGCGCCGGCCGTGCAGCTCAAGGTCCATCGGCATGCTCCTCCGTGATGCTCGGCGGCTGCCAGGCCCGCCCGTCCCGGCCGGGCAGGGTGTCCGCGGCGCCGGGCCCCCAGGTGCCCGCCGGATAGGTGGCGATCCCTCCGCTCGGGACGGTCTGCCAGGCGTCCAGCACGGGCTGCACGATCGACCAGGCCGCCTCGACCTGGTCGGCGCGCATGAACAGCGTGGCATCGCCCCACATGACGTCGAGCAGCAGCGTCTCGTAGGCTTCGGGCGGTTCACCGCCGAACGCGCGGCCGTAGTCGAACCGCATGTCCGCCGTATCGAGGTGCATGACGGGTCCGGGGCGCTTCGCCTGGAACCGCAGCACAACGCCCTCGTCGGGCTGAATGCGCAGAATGAGCCGGTTGGGCTGCCAGTGTTCGACGGTCGCCGGCGGAAACGGCAGGTGCGGCGCGGGCTGGAACTGGATCACGATCTCGGTGGCTTTGACCGGCATCCGCTTGCCGGTCCGCAGGTAGAACGGGACGCCCTGCCATCGCCAGTTGTCCACGAACAGCCGGAGGGCGGCAAAGGTTTCCGTGCCGGAGTCGGGCGGGATGCCGGGCTCCGCGCGGTATCCCGGCACCGGCGCGCCGTCAATCGTGCCCGGCCCATACTGGCCGCGCACCGCGGCCGCGGCGCCGTCGCCGAGCGGCCGCACGGCCCGCAGCACGTCCATCGTCTTGTTCCGCACCTCATCGGCGTCGAAGGATACCGGCGGCTCCATCGCGATCAGGCAGCAGATCTGCAGCAGGTGGTTCTGCACCATGTCGCGCAGCGCGCCGGTCGCGTCGTAGAACGCGCCGCGACTCTCGACGCCGACGGTCTCGGCGACGGTGATCTGCACGTGGTCCAGATACCGCCGGTCCCACACCGGCTCGTAGAGGGCATTGCCGAACCGGAGGGCGAGGATGTTCTGGACCGTGTCTTTGCCGAGGTAGTGGTCGATCCGGAAGATCTGCCGCTCGGTGAAGACGCGGCCGAGTGCCGCGGTCAGCGCGCGGGCCGAGCCGAGGTCACGCCCGAACGGCTTTTCCACCACCAGGCGGGCCCGCTCCGCGGCCAATCCCGCGGCTGCGAGGCCTTCGACGATCGGTTCGACCGCCCCCGGCGGCGTCGCCAGGTAAAAGATCCGCTGCGCCGGCGTGCGCCACCGCTGTTCCGCCGCGGCGAGGGCCGCCGCCAGCGCCCGCGTGGTCGCGGGGGTCGCGAGGTCGCCGCGGAGGTACGTGAGCGCTGGAGCGAGCGCGCTCCAGCGCGCCTCGTCCGCCCGTCCCCGCCGCGAAAACTGGTCCACGCTTTCGCGCGCGCGCCGCCGGAAGGCCTCGTCGTCCAACGCGCCGCGGCCGACGCCGATCGCGGCGAAGTGATCCGGCAGCCACTCCTCGACAAACAGGTTGTAGAGCGCGGGAAGCAGTTTGCGGGCCGCGAGATCCCCGGTGGTGCCGGCAATGACGAAGAGCGTGGCCCCGGGGCGGGCACGCCCGGCGGCGCCGTGATCGGACGGGCGCGGGCGGGGACCCGCCCGCGGCCCGCCGTCGCCGCCCGCGCTCACGACGCCGAGGGCCCGAGAGCCGCGGCGGTCAGCTCGTCGAGCCGCGCGAGCGCGGCCTCGATCGGTCCGCTGAGATGCACGCGCAGCGCCCGCTGGCCGTGGCGGCGCAGCGCCTCGAGATCGCCGAGGGCCTGGGCGCGTTTGAAGACGCCGAAGGTGTAGGGCTGACCGGGGACGGCCGCGTCGTCCGTCTCGTCCGCGGTGATCTGCACGAACAGGCCGGTCGCGGGGCCGCCCTTGTGGTACTGGCCGGTCGAGTGCAGGTAGCGGGGGCCGTAGCCGAGCGTGGTCGCCAGCCGCGTGGCATCGCGCAGACGCGCCCGGATCGCCTGGAGCCGGCGGTGGGTCTCGGGCGTTTCGGTGAGGTAGGCGAGGAGGGCGAGATAATCCCCCGGGTGCCGCGCGGCGAGGAACCGGGCCAGCGTCGCGGCAAGATCGTCCCCGGGGCGCTCGGCGTACACTGCGAGCGCCCCGTCCTGGAGGGACGGCGCGGGCTCCGGCAGCCGGCCGTCGCGGCGCACCACGTCCAGCAGGCGATTCGTGTTCTCCTTGCTCTCCTGCACGTTGGGTTGGTCGAACGCGTTGATCCCGAGGATCGCCCCGGCGGTCGCCGTCGCGATCTCCCAGCGGAAGAACTCCTGCCCGACGTCGAGCGGATCGCTCATCTCGAGCGTGACGACGGGATGTCCGGCGCGCCGCAGTGCGTCGAGGGCCCCGTCAACCCGCTCGTCGCGGCCACCGCCCAGGCGGACGCGCACGAACAACCGGTCCGGGCCGTACGCGCCGGGCGCGCCGAGCGGCTCGTCGGCGACGGGCAGCAGGCCCGTGCCGTGCTTGCCGGTGCTCTCTGCCAGGAGCTGTTCCAGCCAGGTGCCGAGCGTGGCGACCGGGTCCGCGACGACCAACGTGACTTTGTCCCGCCCCCGCCGGGCCAGCTCGCCCATGACGGCGCCGAGGTGGACGCCGGGATTGTGCGCGGGCGCCGCCGCGGGCGCGCACGCCTCGGCCATGCGCGCGGCCCGGTCGAGCACGCCCGCCGCGTCCGCGCCGGCGAGGACGGCGGGGACGAGGCCGAAATACGTGAGGGCCGAGTAGCGGCCGCCGACGTCGGAGGCATTGGTGAACACGCGGCGGTATCGCCGCGCTTCGGCCTGCGCGGCGAGCGGCGTGCCCGCGTCGGTGATCACCACGAAGTCCCCAGCCGCGCGTTCGCCGGCCGCGGCCCGCCGCCGCGCGTAGAAGTACTCGCCGAACGCGAGCGGCTCCGCGGTGGTGCCGGATTTGCTCGCGACGATGAACAGCGTCGCAGCACTCGCCGCCCGCCGGTCTTCGGCCAGAATCGTCGCGGGATCGGTGGTGTCGAGCACGGACAGCCGCAGCCCCGGCGCGTCGGGGAAAGTACGCTGGAAGACCAGCGGCGCGAGGCTGCTGCCGCCCATTCCCATGTGCAGCACCTGGTGGTAGCCGGCGTCCCGCGCGCCGGCGGCGAAGCGCTGCAGGTCGCCGAGCGCCGCGGTCATCGTGGCCGGCGCCCGCAGCCACCCGAGCCCGTCGCGCACCGCGGCCTGCCCCGCGGGGTCCTGCGTCCACAGGCCGGCGTCGCGGGCCCACAGCCGCTCGACGAAGCGGTCGCGCGTGAGCCCTTCGAGGCGCGCCTGGACGGCCGCCGCGTCTGCGTCGTGCGCCGAGAGTTCGAGCCGGGTGCCGGTCACGGATTGTCCTCGGGGGCCGACCTGCCGGGACGGTGCCCTCTTTCTTCTCCCCCGCCGCGGCGTGTCCTATCCGTCGCCGGCACAAGGATCGGCGGCGGTCCGGCCCGTAACCCGTCACTGGGACGGAGCAGACCGACGCCCGCCGTGGCGGCGAGGAGGAAGAAGAAGGGAATGTCCGATCAGCGCCGGGCGGTGCGCCCGGAAGATCTTGCCGCGATCGTCACCGTGTCCGACGCTCAGATCTCACCGGACGGCCGCGCCGTCGCGTTCGTGCGTACCGAGACCGATCTCACCGCCGACGAGTACCGCTCCACGATCTGGCTCGCCGGCACGGACGGTGGCGGGCCGGTCCAGATGACGCGCGGGCCGCGCCGCGACACCGCTCCGCGATGGGCCCCGGATGGCCGCACGATCGCGTTCCTGTCCGACCGCGACGGTACCGGTCAGCTCTACCTGCTGCCGCTCTCCGGCGGCGAGCCCCGGCGCGTGACGGCGCTCCCCTACGGGGCGGGGGCGGCGGTGTGGGCGCCGGACGGGACCCGGATCGCGTTCCGCGCCGCGGCGGACGCGTCTCCCGAACCGGCGGAGCCGTCGGCGAACGGGCCCCATCGTCCCCGCGTTGTCACGCGCGCGCAGTACAAAGGCGACGGCTTCGGGTACACGTTCGATCGGCGGCATCAGCTCTTCGTGCTCAGGTTGCCGGACGGCGGCGTCGCGCAGCTCACGCGCGACGACGCCGAGCATGCCGGGCCGGCCTGGTCGCCCGACGGCCGGCGTTTGGCGTTCGTGCGGGCCCGCGCCGCGGCGGGCGATTACAGCCTCTTCGACGTGTGGAGCATGGATGCGGACGGCGGCGGGCCGCGGCAGCTCACGAGCGAGATTGGGCGCGCGGTCGCCCCCGCGTGGTCTCCGGACGGTGAGTGGATCGCCTGTTTCGGCAACGACGAGCAAGAAGGAGGGTTCGGCGATCCCGTGGCCCGCGTCTGGCTCGTTCCGTCCGCCGGAGGCCCGCCCCGGCGCCTGACCGCGGGGTACGATCGCGCCGCCGTCCTCCTGCGTCCGCACGAGATCACGCTGCCGCCGGTGTGGTCGTCCGACGGCCGGTCGGTCACGTTCCTGGCCGCCGATGCCGGTCGCGTCCACGCCGTCCGCGCCGCGGTACCGGACGGGGCGGTCGCCACGGTCGCCGGCGGAGACCGCCAAATCCAAAGCATCACGGCGGCGGCGGGCCGCCTCGCCTTCACGGCCACGGACCCGGCGACCCCGGCCGACCTGTTCGTCTGCGCGGCCGATGGCTCGGCCGAGCGGCGTCTGACCCGGGTGAACGAGGCGTGGCTCTCCGAGGTGGCGTTGCCGCGCGTTGAGCACCGGCGCTTTTCCAGCCCTCACGGCGGGGAGTTGGACGGATGGGTAACGCATCCCGCAAGCCGCCTCCGGCCCGCGCCGCTCCTGGTCGAAATCCACGGCGGGCCGGCCAGTTATGCCGGACCGGTCTTTCCGCTGGGCCTGTGGCATACCTACATTCTCGCCTCCCGCGGATGGGCGGTGCTCCAGTTAAACCCGGTCGGCTCGGGCTCGTACACGAAGTCCTTCGCGCAGGGCATCCGCGGGGTCTGGGGCGAGCGGGACCTCCCCGAACAACTCGCCGCGGTCGACGCCCTCGTCGCCGAGGGCACGGCCGATCCGGCCCGCCTGGCCGTCTCCGGCTACTCATACGGCGGATTCATGACCTCATGGACGATCACCCACACGGACCGCGTCAAAGCCGCGGTCGTCGGCGCGCCGGTCGTCAACTTGGAATCGTTCCACGGGACGTCCGACATCGGGCCGTGGTTCGCGGCCTGGGAAATGCGGGGCGACGTGGTGACTCAGCGCGAGACCTACCGGCGCCTGTCCCCGATCAACTATGTCGAACGCGTGACGACGCCCACCCTGATCGTGCACGGGGAAGCGGACGACCGGTGTCCGATCGGGCAGGGCGAGGAGTTCTTTGCGGGGCTGGTGGCCGCCGGGCGGGCGCCGGTGGAGTTCGTGCGCTATCCGGGCCAGAGCCACGGATTTCGGCTCACCGGACGTCCGAGCCATCGAATCGACGTCGTGCGCCGCGTTGTCGACTGGATGGCTCGACACGTGAAGCCCGCCGAGTAGCGCGGTGGACTGCGGAATCCAGCGCCCGCGTGGGCGCTCAGCGCTTGCCGATGCCCTGGAGCGCCCGCAGGTACATGATCTGTCCGGCGTGGTAGACGTCGTGGGTTGTCGTCCGGACCAGCCGCATCGCGAGCGGCTGAGCCGCGCCGTTCTTGTACCAGACCACGTTTCTTGAGAGCCCCGCATCATCCAGGGCCTCCGCCCGAGTGAGAAACTGGGCGGAGATTTCCAACAATGTTTGGCGGTCCCGCTCCCAGTCGGCCTCGCTCCCGGTCGCCTCGTGCCAATCGGCGGCGGCGAGTTGCCGCCCGTCGGGCGGATCTCCATCCCACGCGTCGAGCACCCCGCGCTTCCAGACCATGAGATGGCGGACGATCTGCCAGATCGAGTGCCGCGCCGGCGAAGGTTTCCACGCCGCCTCGGCGGCCGTCAGCCCCCGGAGCGCTCCGCGGAGCGGGGGCTGCCACTGCCACTCTTCGTCCTCCAGCGTCGTGTGGATATGATTCACCACCAGCGCTTTGAGCGAGACCGCATCCCCTCGAGTCATCTACGCATCCTCCGTGCGGGCAAGATCGAGGAGCCCGTTGAGCCACTGCCTGGCGTCGGCGCTCAGGGCGACCTGTCGCGCCGCGTCATCTTTTTGGTCCAATAACCGCTCGATCGATCGCAGTGTTGCGGGATTTCCGGCGGCCAGCCCCTGGGCGAATTGCCGCTCCTGTTCGAGGGTGGGGCGGCTGGGGTGCTCGGGGAGCCGGGGCTTGCGGCGGAAGGGCAACCCTGACGGCGTACAGAACGCGTGAAAGCGCTTGAGGAGTTCGGCAGCACCCGCCTCCCGGTAGAAGCACAGCGTGGTCATGGCGTAGCTGGCGGTGTTCCAGTACTCGCCGTCGATCGTACGTCTCACAACGTCGGACGAGAGGTCGAGCCCGGCGGTTCTCAGATCATCGCTTCTGCACCAACGCGCCGCGGCGAAGACGATATCCTCGACGACCGACTGGCAAAACAACCGCTCGCGGCTGTCCGCCGGCACCTTCGCATCGCGTGTTCGTTCCGCGTCGAATAGCTCTTTGAGCAGATGATGGTCGGCGTCCGTGACGTAGCCACCAAGCGCGGCCCCCACCTTGCGGTGGATGTAGTTGTCGGATTGAAATGAGTGGCGCACGAGCGCCGTCGCCGCCGCGGGCATCTGTCCGACCGGTTGGAGGACGCAGCCTTCGACGCCGTCTTTCGTCAATACGTTGCCAATCCAATCGACCTGACGCTCCCACGCTGCCAGCAGCGCATCCCGGCTCACCGTCGCACCCTCCCGTCCGGAGAAATCGCCACGCCGTGGGCGGCGATGCCCTCCGCGGTCACATAGCCATCGTCCAAGTCGGCTTGGATCTCGGGGGCCGGCCGCGTCGCGGGGTCGCCGAATCCGCTGCCGCCCGCGATCTCGATCGTCGCCCGCTCCTCCGTGCCGCGGAGTTCCGCCACCCCGACATTGGCCCCGGCCTCACGAACGCGGCCGTCCTCGACGACGAACGCTCGTGCGCGGCGGCCGGCGAGTCCTCCGTGCAGGCCCGGCGTCGACACCAGCATGCCGTGCGGCCGGAAGTCGACCAACACCGGGTTCGGGCTGGGCCGGCGCAGACGCATGCGGACGCGCTGCCCGAGACCGCCGCGATGGCGGCCCGGACCGCCGGAGTCCGCGATCAGCTCCTTGCACTCCACGACCAGCGGCGTCCGGCTCTCGAACATCTCCACCGAGACGTTCGCCGCGGACGTCGGATACAGCAGCGCGGACTTGCCGTCGCCGTGCGCGCTCGCGCCCTGGCCGCCGCCTTGGAAGAGATGGTCGTTGAAGGGCCGCCCCTCCGCGTCGCGCCCGTAACTGCCCATGCCGATCGGCAGGCCGGTGAACGCCTGCACCTGATCGGGAAGCACCTCGGCGAGCGCCCGGAAGACGGCGGGGCCGAGATACCAGCCCGTGTGCGTGCGCTCGTTGACCGACGCCGGATGCCGGCAGTTGAGCACGGACCCTTCCGGCGCGACGACGTGAAACGGCCGGTAGCATCCGGCGTTCGACCGGATTTCCGGCGTCAGGATCGACTTGAGCGCGTAGGTGGTGTGCGCGGCCGTGTAGTGGTAGGTACAGTTCATGCCGCCCCGGGGTAACTGCGGCGGCGCGCCGGTAAAGTCGACCGTGATCTCGTCGCCCGCGACGGCCACGCCACAGGGGAGGCGCAGCGGCTCGTCCAGGCCGTCGTACCAGACGTCGCTGCGGTAGGTGCCGTCCGGCACGGCCCGGATCGCGTCGCGCATCGCCTGCTCCGCGCGCGACTGGACCGTGTGCGCGAGCGACGCGAGCGAGTCGAGCCCGTACTCGTCCATAAATGCCAGCAGGCGGTCCGCGCCGATTCGGTTGCTCGAGACCTGGGCCTGAATGTCGCCGAGCACCATCTCGGGACGGCGGACGTTGGCGCCGATCAGCGCCATGAGGTCGTCGTTGGGGTCGCCGGCCCGGTACAGTTTGAGCGGCGGAATCTGGAGCCCTTCGTCGTACACTTCGCGCGCGTTGAGCGAGTCGCGCGTGCCCCCGATGTCCGAGGCGTGGGCGATCGACCCGATGAGGGCGCACAGACGGCCCCGCCGGAACACCGGCGTCACGACGGCCAGGTCGTAGAGATGCCCGGCGCACATCCACGGATCGTTGGTGACGAGCACGTCGCCGTCCCGCAGCGATTCCCTGGGGAAGGCGCGCAGCATGTACCGGACGGCGAGCGGCAGCGACAGGTTGAACACCGGCATCGACCGCGGGGAGTGCGCGATCGATTCGGCGTCCGCGTCGAGCACCTCACAGCCGAAGTCCTGGGCCTCGCCGATGATCGTGCTGAACGCCGTCCGGAGGATCGTGACCCAGCATTCCTCCGCGATGTTGATGAGGCGGCTCCACATGATCTCGAGCGAGATCGGATCGAACGGCGCGTCGGCGGCGGGCCGCGTCGTCTCAGTCCGTGCCATGCGTCACTCTCCCGCGCAGCGTCGCCGGCTGTCTCGACTGCCGGGCGACGGCGAGGCGCAGATTGCCGGCCTGATCGACGGCGAACCGGTCGCCCGGGCCGGCGACCGTGGTGGCTTCGCGCTCCTCGACGATGGCGGGGCCGTCGGCCCGCATGCCCGGCCGGAGCAGGCCGCGGTCGTACACCGGCACCTCAACGAACCCGCCGGTCTCCGGAAAGTAGGCCGGCCGCCTCCCACGCACGGCGGCGGTCGCCCCGTCTGACGCAGGACCTCCTGCCCCGTCTGACGCAGGGCCTCCGGCCGCGCCGGTCTGCAGCCGCACGTCCGGCCGCGGGCCGGTCACGCTGACGCGCCAGTTGAGTGCCTGGATCGGGCGATCGGCGAGGAAGATCCCGTAGCGGCGGCGGTACTCGGTTTCGAACGCCCGGGTCAACCCTTCGGCGACCTCGGGGCCGAGCGGCCCGTCCGGCACGGGAACCTCGATGTCGTGGAACTGGCCGAGGAGGCGCATCTCCGCGCGCCGCTCGCGCGCGATGGAGCCGGGCGCGATGCCGGCGTCGCGCAAGGCCGCGAGGCCCTGCGCCTCCATCTCAGTGTACAGCGCCGTCACACGATCCCACGGCAGACCGTCGAGGGGACCAGGGAGGGAGTGCACCAGCTCCACGCTCACCGGTGCGACGAGGAGTCCCAGCGCGGAGGCCACGCCTGAAGCCGGCGGCACGATGACGTCCGACATGCCCAAGATACGCGCGACCCGGGCGGCGTGCGACGGCCCCGCGCCGCCGAAGGCGATCAGCGCGAACCGTCGCGGGTCCTGGCCCCGCTCGATCAGGTAGACTCGCGCCGCGGCGGCCATGCTCTCGACGACGATCTGGTGGATGCCCCAGGCCGTCCCGACCGCGTCGAGATGCAGCGGCGCGCCGAGGCGCTCCAAGGCCCCGATCGCCGCCGGCCGGTCGAGCGGCATGGCGCCGCCGAGGAACGACGCTTCGTTGAAGTATCCGAGCGCGAGGCAGGCGTCGGTCACCGTCGGCGCCTGTCCGCCCCGGCCGTAGCAGGCCGGACCCGGCTCCGCGCCCGCGCTGTGCGGCCCCACCTTGAGCAGTCCGAGCGAGTCGATCCAGGCGATCGATCCGCCGCCCGCGCCGATCTCCATCATGTCGACGGTCGGGACCGTCACCGGCAGTCCGGAGCCGCGCTTGAAGCGGTGGACGCGCGCGACCTCCATCTCCGGCGCGATCGCCGGCCGGCCGTCGCGGATGAGGCAGATCTTCGCGGTCGTGCCGCCCATGTCGAAGCCGACGAGGTCGCGGAGACCGAGGGGACCGCCGAAGAACGCGGCCACGAGCGCACCGCCGGCCGGACCGGACTCCAAGAGGCGGATCGGGAAGCGCCGGGCGGTCTCGGGCGACGCGGCGCCGCCCGTGGACTGCATCAGGGTGAACCGCCCGGTGAAGCCGCGCTCGCCGAGGGTCGATTCAAGGCGGCCGACGTAGCGGCCGAGCAGCGGCTGGACGTAGGCGTTCGCGACGGTCGTGCACGTGCGCTCGAATTCTCGAATCTCCGGGACAACGTCGCTCGACAGCGACACGGCCACGTGCGGGGCGGCATCCCGAATCGCCGCGAGCGCGGCCTGTTCGTTTGCCGGGTTGCGGTAGGCGTGCAGAAACGCGACGGCAACCGCCTCGATGCCGCCGGCGGCGAGCCGTTCGGCCGCGCGGCGGATCTCATCGCGATCGAGTGGTTTGAGCACCTCGCCGTCGGCGGCGACGCGCTCGTCGATCTCCAGGCGATCCCGACGGGGGACGAGGGGCTCCGGGAAGCGCAGAAAGAGATCGTAGATATCGTAACGTTGCTCTTTGCCCATCTCAAGAATGTCGCGGAACCCGCGGGTTGTGAGCAGCGCGGTGCGGGCGCCCCGGCGCTCGATGATCGCGTTCGTCACGAGGGTCGTGCCGTGCACCAGGGCGGTGACGTCGCGTACGGCCACCCCGACTGCCCCGGCCGACGCGCACAGCTCCAGGAGGCCGGCCAGCGCCGCGCGGGCGGGATCGTCGGGCGTTGTGAGAATCTTGTGAAGGCGCAACTCGCCGGTCGTCTCATTGAGCAGCACCAGGTCGGTGAAGGTGCCGCCGATGTCCAGTCCGACACGGTACGAGCCACGCGCGGAGCGGGGCACGGCCGTCATTATCGAGCTGTTCGTCGCCGCCGGGCCGTGTGCCTGCGCGGTGGCGCAGGAGACGGACTTACGGTGGCGGCTCGTCGACTTCGAGAATCCCCTCCGGGCCTCTCAGCCTGATGAAGAGCGTGTTGAGGACGTCCCGCCCAAGGAGCGCGACCGCGCCGAGGCCGATGACCTTGAGCACCGTAGTATACTCCGCCACGCGTATCTGAACGGTGTACGTGGGCACAATTCTCGCCTGACCATCGAAGCCGGAGACGATCGTGCGGCCGGCTACGGGCAAACCCAATTGTCTGGGCACGTCCGAGGGAAGTGCCGTCATCCCGGCGCCGGTGTCCACCAACGCCGGAACCAGCATGGCGGCGGTCGCTCCTGGGCCGCTGACGCCGATCGGTAGCATGGGCGCCGGCGGCCGGAACGTAGGTCCATATCGGTACTCGGGCATCAGCCTTCGACAACTTGCGGCGAGTAGAAGTGCATGACGGGTTCCGGGTCCTCGCATAGGGGCATGAAGATCGGGCGCACACCAAACTTTGCGTAGACACGTTGCGCTAAAGCGCCAAAGTTCTCGTCCTGGTCGACGACCTTCTTGTTCAAGACCGCGATATGTTTGCCGCGGTAGCGCCGCAACAGCGCGGCCTTGTGCGCATCGTACCAGGCCATGTCGGCCTCGATCGGCTTCAGCGCGGCGAGGGTGTCCTCACCGGCCGCCTCCGACAGGATGTCGATCACGAACGCGGTCAGGGTTGTGCCGCGGAGCGCGGCCTGCGCTTTCAAGTTTCGGACCAGGTCTTTGGGGATGTCGCGTAGATAGAGTGTGGCGTTATCGAGCGGCTTTTTCATGAGGGCTCCAACCGTTAATATGCTAACAATCACATCTTACTATATGAACGGGCAAACGCAAGATGACGAGACGGACATATTGACATCATGATGCCCACGATTGTAGCATCGTGATGTGCGAACAACGATAACACTTGAGGACGATGTTGCGGCTGATCTGAGGGCGGAGGTCCGACGTTCAGGGCGTTCATTCAAGGAGGTCGTCAACAGCCTTTTGCGCCTCGGGCTGCTCCGAAGGCGCGAGCGAAACGTTCTCGGACCCTTCAAGGTCCATCCACGTGAGATGGGTTCTCGACCCGGATTGAATTACGATAAGATCAGCGAGCTTGTCGAGCATGTCGAAGGACCCCTCCACCGGTGATTCTGCTCGACGCCAACGTTCTGTTGTATGCATACAACGCCTCGGATCGGCACCACGAGAAGGCGCGCTCCTGGTTGGAGCGGACGTTCATCCGGCCGGAGCCGATCGGTCTTGCATGGACGACCATTCTCGCGTTTCTCCGTCTGAGTACGAATCCACGTGTGTTCGAGCATCCCTTCCTTCCCGAGGAAGCAGTGCCGCTCGTCTCGTCATGGATAGCCCGTCCAAATGCGATCATCCTGCAGCCGGGCGAACGTCACTGGCAGATTTTCAGCAAGCTCTCGACGGAGACCCTTGCGCGTGGACCGCTGGTCATGGACGCCCACCTTGCCGCATTGGCGCTCGAGCACGGCGCGGAGCTGGCCACCACCGACAAGGATTTTGTCCGATTCCAAGGCCTTCGAGTGATCAACCCGCTCGACAACTGAGCCCGAATTTTCCTCGCTGTTATCGCAGATCCCCGGAACTCTCCGGGGCGCGATCGTCTGTCCGTACACTCCGCCGCTGCACAAACCCGATGTAATCGAGGTCCTGCGCCGGTACGCCGAGCAGCCGGAGGATCGCCATCGCCTGCGCACGGTGGTGCACCTCGTGGAGCAGCAGTTGCGTGGCGATGTCGGCCTTGGTCGCCGTCACGGCGACGACCCGGTCCGGCCAGCGGATCTCGGAGGTCACCTCGCGGTCCCAATCGGTGGTTCGCGCCAGGGTCGCCCGCGTCTCGCGCATCTGTGGCTCCCAGACGGCCTCGAGATCGGCAAACGTGGGCTGGCGGTGCTCGCCGATGGGCCAGTCCGAAAACGGCGGGAGGACTTCTTCGCGTAGCCGCATGGCCAGATACAATTCGGTGAACGGGATTTCGATTAGCGTCGCGCGCAGCGTGGCGAGGCCGAACGGGAACGGCCGGGTGTACTGCGCCTGCGTGAGCGGGCGGATCCAGTCGAACAGCCGCCGGCGGGCCTGCGTCTGCACGTCGTAGACGCGGGCCGGGTCGATCGGATGCGCGGTCACGGCGGCGTCTCGGTGCGACGGGGCTAGGCGCGCGGCGCCCTGTCTTTCGGATACTCCTCCCGCCGCGCCACGAACCCGATGTAGTCGAGGTTCTGGGCTTCGACGCCCAGCTGCCGCAGCATGGCCATCACCTGGGCACGGTGATGCACCTCGTGCATCAGCATCTGCACGGCGATCTCGGCTTTGCTCGCGGTCGTGATCACGACTTTGTCGCCCTGCTCGATCCGGCGGGTCAGCGTCGTGGCCCAATCGGTGGTACGGGCGAGGGTCGCGCGGGTCTGCGGCGCCTGGGCGGTCCAGGCCTGCTCGAGATCCGCGAACGTCGGTTGCCGGGTTTCGCTGATCGGGAAGGTGTCGGAAAGGGGAGGCGGCGGCACGGGTTCCCCCCGCAGCCGCATGCCGTAGAGCAGCTCGACCCTGGCGGTCTCGATGAGCGTCGCGCGGAGCGTGCCCATCCCGAACGGAAACTGCTGCGTGTACTGTTCCTGGTTCAACGGACGAAGCCACCCGAAAAGGCGCCCGCGGGCCTGGGTCAATACATCATAGACGCGCGCGTAATCCATCACGCCACCCTCACGAAAACGAGTCGGCGTCCGCACGGAGGTGCGGATGGGCCGTTTTACCCGATCACCGCGCGAACGATGTCCTCGATCTGCCCGTACCGCCCGACGAACGTCGGCGTATCGCGCAGCGTGTACGGCCGGGCCGCCGTGCTGCGCAGGGCCGTGACGAGCTCGGAGAACCGCGCGAGGTCGTCGGTTTCGTAGCCGACGACGAACTCCCAGTCCGCGAGGCCCGTGCAATAGAGCAGCAGTTGCTCGATGTCCTCGAAGCGATGTCCGAGCCGCGCGTGCTCGGTCATCATCGCCCGCCGGTCGTCCGCCGGCAGTTGGTACCAGTCGTGCGTCTTGCCGAACGGGTAGACGACGAGAAACCGGCGCCGCTCACCGGGCACACGCACGCTCGTGCCGTCGCGCCCCGTGTACTGCGAGGGCCGGACGAAGCCCCACAGCGACCACGTCAGGTCGAGGTCGGCGCGGGCCAACGCCGTCGCCGCGCGCTGGAACGCCTCCGGGCCCTCCGCGGCGACCCAAAAACCCAGGTCGGCGTCGCCGCGCAGCCCCGCGAGGTCGTACGCGTAGAGGCCGGCGACTCCGGGCGCGCCGGCCGCGGTCCCCGCGGCCTCGGATACGCGCGCCGCCACGGCGGGCGAGCGATGCCCCGCCGGGACCCGGAAGTAGAGAAAGCCGTGCACGGACGCCATATCAGCCATGCGACACTCCTCGACGCTGTTCTGCTACCGCGCCGTCCGGGGGCGACGCGGCGGTCCTCAAGCCGTCACGAAGGCGGTGGACAGTTCGGTCACCCGGTCCAGGATCTCCGGCGGGACCGCGAGGTCGACCGCTTTGAGGTTCTCCTCCTGCTGCGCGACCTTGGTCGCGCCGACCAGCGCGCTCGTGATGCCGGGGCGGCGCATGACCCAGGCCAACGTGAGCTGCGAGAGGGTGCAGCCGACCTCGGAGGCGAGCCCGGCCATGTCCTGGGCCAGCCGGAGGTTGCGTTCGCTGAGCCGCCTGGCGAACTGCGGCTGAGTGAGCGCGCGAGACCCCTGCGGCGGCGGCGACCCGGGGGTGTACTTGCCGGTGAGCACGCCGCCGGCCAGCGGAAAGTACGCGAGGACGCCGACGCCCTCCGCCAGGCAGCACGGCACGAGCTCGGCTTCGATCCGACGGTCGGCCGGCGAATACTCCGGCTGGACCGACTCGTACCGCACGAATCCGCGGCGATCACTGGTCCCGAGGGCCCGGGAGACCTGCCACGCGGCGTAGTTGGAGCACCCGATATACCGGACCTTGCCCGCGCGGACCAGGTCGTCGAGCGTCCGGAGGGTCTCCTCGAGCGGCGTGCGGGGGTCCCACGTGTGGATCTGGTAGAGATCGATGAAGTCGGTCCGGAGGCGCGCGAGACTGCGTTCCACTTCGCGCAGGACGTGCCCGCGCGATGCTCCCTCGTCGTTGGGCCCGTCGCCGACTTTCATCGCACACTTGGTGGCGAGGACGACCCGGTCGCGCCGGTCTTGGAGCGCGCGGCCGATGATGCGCTCGGAGTGGCTCCCCGTGTACACATTGGCGGTGTCGATGAGATTTACGCCGTGGTCGATCGCGTGGTGGATAATCGCGATCGACGTCTCTTCATCGGCCCGGCCGCCGAACGCGTTCGTGCCGAGCGCGTACGCCGACACGTTGAGACCGGACCGGCCGAGCGAACGGTAGAGCATCGCCGACACCTCCGTTACCCCGGACATTGGCGGCCGTCGGCGCCAGCGCCTCCCGCCGCACGGTCCTCGTGCCGATGATACGACGCCGCGGTGCCGTCAGGTACCGCCGGTATCCTCCCGCGCCGCGCACGCCGCGCCCACGAGTGCAGGCGCGGGGTGCATGACCACGCGCACCGGGATGCGTGCAAGCAGGTCCGCCATCCGGCCCTTGCGCGTGAACGCGCGCATGAACCGGCCGTCGTGCAGCGCGGGCACGATGCGTGGCGGGATGCCGCCGGCGAGGAAGAGCCCGCCGGCCGCGAGCACTTTCACGGCCAGATTGCCGGCCTCGGCGCCCAGGATGTCGACGAACAATTCCAGGGTCGCCACGGCGATCGCACACGGCCGGTCGCGATCGAGGGCCGCCTCGACGATGACCGGCGCGGGATCGCCGGCCGCCGCGAGCCGTTCGGCCAGCCACGCCGGCTCGTCATGCGTCGCCCGAGCCCGGAAGAAGGCATAGAGATGAGGGATCCCAATTCCCGAACACACCCGCTCGACGCTGACGTGCGGCTCCGTGGTCCGCAGAAACGCGAGCAGGTCGCCCGCGAGCTCGGTCGGCGGCGCGAAGTCGGCGTGTCCGCCCTCCGACGGGTACGGCCGGTACCGGCGTCCGTCCCAGACCAGGAACGCCTCGCCGAGACCCGTCCCGGGGGCCACCACCGCGAGTGTTCCCTCGGGCTCGGGCCTGCCGCGATTGAGCGTTCGCATGGCTCGGGGCCCGAGGACGGGGACCGCCCAGGCGGTCGCGACCAGGTCGTTGAGCAGCCGGGCGGACCGGACCCGCAGCGCCCGGCGCAGCCCGGATTCCGACAGCCGCCACGGCAGGTTCGTGACGCGGGCCCGTCCGGCGACGATGGGCCCCGCGACGCCGAAGACGGCGCGGTCGGGCCGAAGACGGGTGCGGTCGAGGTATTCGCGCGCGAGCGCTTCGAGCGTCGGAAACGACGCGCTCGGAAAGGTCGCCGGCTCGATGATCCGAATCGGGCCCTGGACGCGCCGGCCCGTTCCGTGAGGGCGGTGCACCGCGTTCTCGTAGACCCCCAAACGGGTCTTCGTGCCTCCGATATCACCCACCAACACCAGTTCGCGCCCGGCCATACCCTTCGCTCCGCCGCGGAGGCGTCACGGTCCTGCAACCAACAAAGGACTCGCCCCCGGCACCGCGAAACATCGTGGCCACTCTTGGCGTACGGACCCCTAGGGCGTAGGTGCGGGCGGGCGACAAGGCCGGGGCGAGAACGGCACGCGAAGGGGGCGGGGGATGGGGAATCGCGATATCGCGCACCTGCAGAAGGAATTCCGAACGGGGCGGCTGACACGCCGTCAGGTTGTGACGCGCATGACCGAGCTCGGGTTGGGACTCTCCGCGATCTGGGCGGTGCTCGACCGGGCGACCGCGCTTCCCGCGCGCGCCGCGGCGGGCGGCCGCGGGGCGCAGGGCACGCTCAAGTTGCTGTACTGGCAGGCGCCCACGATCGTCAATCCGCACCTGGCGCAGGGCACCAAAGACTTTCACGCGTCGCGTCCGGTCCTCGAACCTCTGCTCACGGTCGACGCCGCGGGCCGCTTCACGGCGGTGCTGGCCGCGGAGGTGCCGTCCCGGCAGAACGGCGGGATTTCGGCGGACGGCCGCTCCGTGACGTATAAGCTCAAGCAGGGTGTGAAATGGGCGGACGGACGCGATTTCACGTCCGACGATGTCGTGTTCACGTTCCAGTTTGTCCAGAACAAGCAGACTGGAGCCACGACGTATGGGTACTATACGACGGTCGAGAAAGTCGAGCCGATCGACGCCCACACCGTAAAGATCACGTTCAAGACTCCGACGCCGGCCTGGTACGCGCCGTTCGTCGGCGAGGACGGCGTCGTCCTCCCGCGGCACGTGCTCGACGCGTTCGTCGGGTCAAACGCACGCAACGCGCCCTTCAACCTCAAGTCCTTCGGTACGGGGCCGTACATTGTGGAGACGTTCCGGCCGGGCGACCTCGTGGTCTACAAGATCAACCCCTACTACCGCGAGCCGAACAAGCCGGCGTTCAGCCAGGTGCAGATCAAGGGCGGCGGCGATGCGGTCTCGGCGGCGCGGGCGGTCCTGGAGACCGGCGAGTACGACTACGCCTGGAACATGCAGGTGGAGTGGCCGGTGCTTGAGCACATGCTGGCGACCGGCAAAGGATCCATCCTCACGGAGCTCGGCGGCGGCGTCGAGCAGATCTACTGCAACCAGACGGACCCCAACAAAGAGGTCGACGGCCAGCGCTCCTCGGTGAAGGGGCCGCATCCGTTCCTGACGGACCTGAAGGTCCGGCAGGCGTTTGCCATGGCGATCGACCGGGTCACGATGGCGAAGCAACTGTACGGCGAGGAAGGCGGTGCCACGGCGAACGTGCTGACCACGCCTTCATCGCTGGCGTCCAAGAACACCAAGATCGTGTTTGACATCGAGCGCGCGAACCGGCTGCTCGACGAGGCCGGGTGGAAGAAAGGCCCGGATGGGATTCGCGCGAAGGGCGGCGTGAAACTGCAGGCCACGTACGTCACCAGCGTGAACAGCCTGCGGCAGAAGGAGCAGCAGATCGTCAAGGACGGCTTCTCCAAGATCGGCGCGGCGTTGACGTTGCAGTCGGTGGACGCGGGCGTCTTCTTCAGCAGCGCGCCCGGCAACAACGATACGTATGCACATTTCTACCGCGATCTCGAGATGTTCACCTCGACCTTCGGCTCACCGTTCCCGCTGCAGTATATGGGGCGGTTCTACAGCGGCGACCCGGCCAAGGATCTCGCGCAGAAAGAGAACAACTGGTCGGGCCTCAACATCACGCGCTGGCTGAACAAGGAGTACAACGCGTTCTACGACCAGGCGCAGAAGGAACTCGATCCGCAAAAGAACGCCGCCCTGTGGATCAAGATGAACGACATCGTCGTCGACCAGGCGGTCTCGATCCCGCTCATCGACCGCAAGATCGTCTCCGTCCGGTCCAACAAGCTCGACGTGGGCAAGAACATGAGCCCGTTCGACAGCGAGACCCGCAACATCGCGGATTGGCGGCGGACGACCTAGGCGACGCGGCCACGCCGCGGCGTATGTGAAGGGAGGCGGGCGTATGCGGAGCAACGATATCCGGAAGCTCGTCACGGACTTTTGGGGCCATCGTCTGACGCGGCGTCAGGTCGTGACGCGCATGGGCGAGCTCGGCCTGTCGCTCGGGGCCACCTGGGCGATTCTCGACCGTGCCACGGCGCTGCCCGCGCGGGCGGCGGCGGTTGGCCGGGGGTCGCAGGGCACGTTGAAACTGCTCTACTGGCAGGCCCCGACGATCGTGAACCTCCACTTGGCCAACGGCACCAAGGATTACCATGCGTCGCGGCTCGTGATGGAGCCGCTCCTGAGCGCGGACACGGCCGGCAGCTTCACACCGGTGCTGGCGGCCGAGGTGCCCACCCCCGGGAACGGCGGCGTGGCCAAAGACGGCCGCTCCGTCACCTACAGGCTCAGGCAGGGCGTCAAGTGGGCGGACGGCCGGCCGTTCACCGCCGACGACGTCGTGTTCACCTATCAGTACGTGATCAACAAGGCGACCGGCGCGACCAGCTACGGCAGCTACACAAATATCGCCAAGGTGGAGCCGATCAACCC
>DASYZR010000072.1 GCA_035945995.1 bacterium | reverse complement strand
GGAGCGGCTGCAGCGCCTCTGGACGCTTGCCGACCGGCCGGGCACTCGACGAGACGAAACAGGACAGAGCGCCGTCTCTCGGTAACACCCCTTTGAGGCATCACTCGACTCTTCGGTAACACTTAGTTTTGAGGCATCACGGGGGGCACGTGTCGGGCCGCGGCGGCCAGGAGATCGGCCGCGGCCGTCGAGAAACGAAACTCATGCGCAGAGTCCTCACCCGCACTCTCGCCGGGCCCGCCGCCGCTCTCGTCGCCGTCACGCTGCTCGCGGCACCGTTCACGCCGCCGGCCGTCGCCGCGCATCCCGAGGTCCCGCACCGCGCGCTGTGGATCGAACCGGGGGCCAACCTCGTCCAGCTCAGCACCGTCGCCGGGGTGCGCGCCGCGCTCGATCGCGCGAAAGCCGCCGGCGTCGACGTCGTCATGCCGGAAGCGAAGAACGCCTGGGGGTACGTCATCTACCCGAGCACGTTTATCCCGGCGATCGCCGCGTCGCCGATCCCCCACTCCGGGCCGGGCACTGGGTACCCGCCCCCGGCGCAGTGGTATCCGCGAGACTACGACCTGCTGGAGACGATCATCCAGGAGGCGCACGCCCGCGGCATCAAGGTCCACGCGGCAATCAACACCTTCGGCGAAGGCTACTCTCCGATGGGCGTCGGCCCATCGTTCACGCATCCTGATTTTCAGGCGACGGCCTACGTCGCCTTCCGGCGCGTCACCGCGTCCGGCACCACCAAATCCTACGAACTCGGGGGCGTCGATGTTCCCCGGGGCCAGGACCAGCTCGTCCTCTACACCCCCGCCAGCGGACGCCTGAGTCCGGCGTCCCGCTGGGGCGTCGAGGCGGCCGTGGCGAACGACGCCGTCACCGACGTTCGGGACCGTGCGCAGGGCCCCGCCGATCCCGGGGCGGCGGCGATTCCGCCCGGTGGATACGTGCTGTCGGGACATGGGGCCGCGGCCGATTGGATGCGCGAGGCGCTGGCGCCGGGCGCGCGTGTCACGATCGGGCCGGTCGAGACGCGGCTGGAGCCCTCCTCCGCGCACGACATCTTCGCCTTTGCAAACCCCGCCAATCCCGAAGTCTGGAACTATGAGCTCGCCGCGATCCACGAGATCGTCTCGCGCTATGATCTCGACGGCATCGTCCTCGACCGGACGCGGTACGACGACCTGGCGGAGGACTTCTCGGACTTCAGCCGGGCCGCGTTCGAGCGGACGATCGGGCACGCCGTGGCACACTGGCCGGAAGACATCTACGCGTACGTGCCGCGAGGCTACGGCATTGTCCGGCGGCCCGGTCCCCTCTACAAAGCCTGGCTCGGGTACCGCGCGCATACGATCATGGCGTACACGCGGGCGGCGGCCGCGGTCGCCAGGACCGTGCGCCCCGGCGTGGCGGTCGCGATGTACGTCGGGTCGTGGTACTCCGTCTATTATGATGAAGGCGTGAATTGGGCGAGCCCGGACGCGAGGGCGCCCTATTCGTGGATCGGCGATGCCTGGGTGCGCGCCGGGCTCGCGCCGCTGCTCGACTATCTCATGATCGGGTTGTACTACCGGCCGGTGACGGTGGAGGAGGCGATCCGGCAGCACGACAGCCCGACGATCAGCGTCCAGGGCAGCGCGATGCTCGGGGTCCGGCTGGTCCACGGGGACACCCCGGTCGTCGGCTCGCTGCTCCTGACGCTGTACGAGGGTCAGCCGCGGCGGTTGACCCGCGCGATCCGCATGTCGGACGCCCTCACGCACGGCACGATGCTGTTCGACCTGATATACCTCAACAGCCTCAACCTTTGGGACGCGATCCCGCAACCCTGACGCCCGCCGGACTCCCGGGACGCGGATGCAGCGGGGCCCGCCCGAAGATCGGGCGGGCCCCGCCGGTGGAGCCTATCGTGCGCCTGCCTTACGCGGCGTCCCCGGGACCTGCGAGCTCGGAGCACGCCGTACGCGGAGTCTCCTGCCGAACCGTCATCAGCCAGCTACGCCGCTGCGTTGATGGCGGCCGGACGTGCGGACGTCTACCCGGCCATCACCTCGAACAGCGGATACTGGTGGCAGGTCGGACGGTACGACATGGAGCCGGGTCTACTATGGGCCATCCGCATCACCTCCTTTCGTTACTGGCCACATCATCGCGCGCGTGCGCCACCGTGTCAAGACACGCGGCATCCGCGGGAATGGCCGGCCGTGGCCCAAGCGGCGGGCGAGGTGCCTACTTCCTGCCGTTGCTCTTCCGCTTGGAATGAACGCGCAGCCACGCGGCGATGGCGTCGCGATTGACGCCACCCTTGGCCACGCCGGTGATGAACTCGACGGTTTCGCCCGCGGGGGCCAGCGAGAGCCGATAGCCGGCGCTCTCGAGGAAGAGCCGGGTCGCCTCGAGCGCGGTGCGCTTGTTGCCGTCGTGGAACACTTGATCGCGGATCAACCGATCCAAATAGAAGGCCGCGAGATCCCACACCGACGGTTGCGGCCGAAGGGCAATTCGCTGCTGGACGAAGTTGACGAGGGAGTCGAGACTCGGCGGGTAGACGACGTTTTGCTCGCCCGCGAGGTACAGGCCCCCGGTCGCACGGATCATACGCTGATTGACGGCCCTCAGTTGGTCGGCCGTGAGGTACCTCACCGCTTGGCCAGTGCCTCCCACACGAGACGGTTATCCCGCAGGCTGCGCTCCAGGCTGGAGAAGAACAGCCGTTCGCTCAGCACTTCGGCCGGTGGAAGCGGGCGGGCCGGCTTTCGCGCGCGGGTCGCCCGTGATCGCACCACCCGCACACGGCCGGTTCGCGGTCGCGGCCGTCGTCCGCTCGGGCGGGCTGGGCTCGCTGCCCTCGATGCGCTCGTCCGGGCTCTTTTCTCCGCCCGCCCCCGCCCCTTTGCGTTTTTTCCGGCCTTGCGCAGGGTTTTCGCCATTCGACTAACCTCGTTTTAATCTATCACGCATCTCAAGCCATTCGCAACATTCCGTGAAGAAAGGCCTGTAAAAATCGCGTCTCAGGCGCCCCGAATCGGGCCGGAATGAGACGAAAACTGAGAAATGAGCGCAAATGAGCAATCACTCATCAAAATCCGCTACAGAATAAACTCTGGCTGCAACAAAAGATGCCGGGTTTGCGCCCGGCATCTTCCTTTTGATTGTCGTTGGGGCCGTTGGGATTATCGGTGCTAGCCCACGACCCTCACATTCTGGGCCTGAGGGCCTTTCTGGCCCTGCGTGATCTCGAACTCGACGACTTGGCCCTCCTCCAGGTTCCGAAAGCCCTCCCCCGCGATGCCCGTGTAGTGCACGAACACGTCCTTACCTTCCTCTGGGGTAATAAAACCATAACCCTTCTCCCGATTAAACCACTTCACCGTGCCCTTTGGCATAGCGACTTCATTCCTCCCCCAGGCCTTACAGCCCAACAAAGTGTTCTCTACCTACTACGAACGTTAACACGAATCCTCCCCCTCGACTCCCGCCCCGAGTTCGGCCGCCGTGAAGCGGTCGGGGGCCCAGGTCTCGAGATCCTCCGGCTGCCGGTCTCTCGCGAGGACCTCGGCAATCGCGTCGGCGATGATCGGAAAATGGGTACGGGCCTGCTCCGGCCCGGCGATCGCGACGTGGACCCGGTCCTCGAGCCGGCCGACGGCCGGCCGGCCGTCGGCCGGCTCGAGCGACACCCGGAGCGGCGCGTGGAGGATCCGGGCCGTCGCGAGCGCCGGTACGGCGCGCACGGACGCTGTTGCGATCCGGCGCAGACTCTCGACCACCTCGGAGACGTCGGCGGCGCCGGCTCCCTCCTCGAGCGCCACCGGCGGGTCCAGCACGGCCTCGCCCGACGGCATCTGGTGGATGCCGTTGACCGTGTGCCGGAGCAGCGGGCCGACTCGCTCGGTCACGCACATCCGGCGCCGGCCCGTTCGAAGCGGAAGGTCCACGCCGATCTGCCGTCCCACCGCGCGCAACATCTCCCCGGAGGCCAGCACGAGCCGCCGCGCGATGATTTCGTCGCGCCCGGCCTGGATCCGAAAGCCGTCGGGCCCGCGGCCGATCATGACGTAGCCGCAGCCGACGTGCGCGACGGCGCCGAACCGGCCGGCGGCGGCGAGCAGGCGGCGCATCAGCGCCGGGCCGTCGACGACGCCGTCGTAGCCGCAGTAGCGCGCGCCCAGCACCCCCTCGCTGAGCCCCGGCTCCCGACGGAGCGCCTCTTCGCGCGACAACCACGTCACGGGCAATCCGGCGTCCTGGGCCTCGGACACGCGCCCCCGGTGCACGTCCGCCTCCGCCTCCGTGAGCGCCACGATGAGACCACCGGTGCGCCGGTAGCCGAACGGACCGACGGCATCCTGGAGCCCGGGCAATCGCTCCGCGCTGCGCAGCGCGAGCCGCACGTCGGGCACGCTGCCGCCCTGCACCGCCACGGCCGCCGGCCAGGGGATGTCGGTATCCGGCCGCGACGCGTCGACCACGACCGACGCCAGACGCCGCCGGGCCAGCACATAGGCCACCGCGGCCCCGACGCAGCCCGCGCCCAGGACGGCCACTTCGTACCCGCGGTCACGCTCAGGCATGAGGCGCCGTCCCCTCGGGACCCGGCCGCAGCAACGCCGAGAGCGGCAGCGGTCTGAGCGGCGGCCACAGCCCCGGCAGCGGGAGGCGGCCGATCGGCATCTCGCAGACCGCGCTGAGCCAGCGCATCACCGGTGTCCCGCAGCGGCGCCACCGGCACTCGCCGAGTCCGCACCGCGTCTCGGCGGCCAGCGCGTCCGGCGTCACGGCACCCGCCGCGACGGCGTCCTGCAGCGCGGCGAGTGCTGCGACTTCACACGGACACATCATCGTGCCGGAACGCGGCATCCACGTGTCGACCTGCTCGTCCGGCACCGCGCCGAGCATCAGCGCTTCGCGTGCGGCATGCCGGAGCGGTGCCCCCGTCGCCGCGAGGCGTTGCCGCGCCTCGGCCATCTTGGCGTCGGCATCCTCCAGCAGCCGGAGCAGCCGGAGCGCCGACCGGGCGGCGAGGCGTCCGGATTCGGCGGCGGCGCGAGGCGTGTCGACGCCGCCCGCATCGCCCGCGATGAACAGGCCCGCCGTGGGACCGTGCAGCGCCATCATGGGATCGTAACGGGGTACGACGCCGCCGAGCTGCGGCTCATAGATGCATGGACAGCCCGCGAGACGGGCAAGGTCTGTGGCGGGGACACGGGGCGATTCAACGCACAGCAGCCGGCACGGATGCGCGCTGCCGTCCTCCAGCACCACGGATTCGACCGCGCCGGCGCCGCGCGCTTCGGCCACAGCGCCGGAAACCACGGGAATCGTCTCCGGCACGCCGCCCGGCCGGTCCGCGGCGACGAGCGTCACCGCCAGGCCGCGCTCGGCGAGGCGCGTCGCCAGCGCGGCGGCCTCCCCTCGGGCGGCGACGACGGCGGGCCCCGACTCGGCCGCGATCCGGCCCGAACGAACGGCCTCCCAGCCGCCCTCGATCGTGAGCACGCCCGGGAGCGTCCATCCCGGAAACGGCATCATGACCTCGGGCGCCCCCGTCGCGAGGATCACGGCGGCGGCGGCAACCGTGTCCACGCGCTGCGCACGCAGCACGGCGAGCGAACGGCCCGCGATCGCCCAGACGGGACTGTTGCGCCAGACTTCAGCGCTGCCGAGATTGCGCATCAATCCCTCGGTGAGTCCGCGGGCCCCGGGGACCAGGACGGCCCGCCCGCCGAGCACGGCGCGTTCCTCGAGCAGCAGCACTCGGGCGCCGGCCGTCTGCGCCTCGGCGGCCGCGGCCAAACCCGCCGGGCCGGCGCCGACCACGACGATCTGACGCTCGATCACGGCGGATCCTCACGAGGCGAAGTCATGGCGGGAGCTACGTGTTCCAGAGGTTGCCGCGGTCCTCCTGCGTCACCGGCCGCAGGGCACGCCGCCGGTATTATCGAAGGCCGCGATACCCCGGCAGGAGGCCGCCTGCGGGCGGCCGGAAGTCCCGCGCCAGACGGGGCCGCGCGCTCCCGCGCATCCTGGGTAAGGTTGTGTTGCCGGCGACGGAGGTGGGCCTCGATGTTCGGGAAACGCCAGCAGGACCGGGACGTCCTCGGCGACGGACGGCGGACGGGTCCTGACGACGGAGACGCGGCGGGCGAGCCGACCGGCACGATCCTGAGGCGTCTCGCGGCGAACTTGCGCGACATGGCGGCGGCGCACGGACTGGCCGCCGCGCAGGATCTGCGTCGTGTCATCCGTGATGTGGTCGTGAGCATGATCCTGCTCTCCACGGTGATGATGCTCGGTCTCTACCTCATCGGCCTGCTCGTCGTGGCGGCGGTGCTGGCGCTGTCGCTGGTGCTCCCGGCCTGGGCGGCCGCGCTCGTTGTGTTCGCCGGCGTCACCGTGTTCGCGGGAGCGCTGCTCCTCGCGACGGCGGTGACCCTGCGCCGCATCGTTCGGCGGATGCGCGCCACGATCGCGGCGGCAAAGGAGGATGCCCGATGGTTCCGGACGCGGATTCTCCGGATCGACTAGCCCCCACACGCCGGGCGATCGAGCAAGACGTCCGCGAACTGCGCGCCCGCGTGCGGGGCGCGCGGGCCAAGGTCGTGGCGGCGCTCGGAGGCATCACGGAGCTCGGTCAGATCATGTCGACGGTGGTCCGCCGCCGGGACCGGAACGGCGCGGCGCGCGACGCCGAGCGGTAGCGCCCTCCGTTACCCCGCCGTCCGCTGCGCGGCCACCGCCCGGACCAGCGTGTCCGCCCGCTTCCGCACGGCGCCCGCATCGACCGGACGATCGGCGGGACCGACGAGCGCCGACCCGATCCCGACCGCCGCGGCGCCCGCCGCGAACCACTCCGCCACGTTATCGGGCCGGACTCCGCCGGTCGGAAGAAACCGGGCCTCAGGGAACGGCCCGCGGAGCGCCCTGATGTGCGCCGGTCCGCCCACCTCGGCGGGAAAGATCTTGATCAACTCCGCCCCGCCCTCGAGCGCCGCCAGCACCTCCGTCGGCGTATAGGCCCCGGGGACCGCGAGCGCGCCGTGCCGGTGGGCAACCGCCACCATGCCGGGAGAAAGCGACGGACTGAGCAGGAATTGGGCGCCGGCGCCGACGGCCTGTTCGGCGGCGGCGGCGCCCGTCACCGTACCGGCCCCGATCAGCACGGCCGGGAATCGCGTCCGCAGACGGTCGATGACGGCCGGGGCGTTCGGCACCGTGAACGTGATCTCGACGACCTCGAGTCCGGCGGCGATGAGAATTTCCGCCAGTTCCTCCGCCCATTCGGCCGATGCCGTGCGGATTACGGGCACGACGCGAGTGGCGAGAACGATCGCCAGCGCCCGAGCCGCCGCCGGCGCGACGCCGCCGGCGTTGCGCCTGGAGATCAGGCGCCCTCCCGCGAAACGGCGACCGTGTCGTGCGCGGGGGGCACGCTCGGGGCGCCGGCGGGGGACGGACGCTCCGCGAGGTGCGCCCGCTTCATCGCATAGAGGTGGCGGTCGGCGACGGCCATCAGCGTGTCGACCTCCACGCCGTCGGCCGGCCAGGTCGCCAGTCCCCAGGACAGCGTGAGCGCGCGGCCCGGCACCGCGGCGGCGATCTCGAGGTCCTCGACCCGCCGCATGATGAGCTCGGCCTGCTCGCGGTCTGTGTTGGGGAAGAGCAAGATGAACTCGTCGCCCGCCAGCCGCCCCACGATGTCGTGCGCGCGAATCCGGCGCCGCAGCCCGTCGGCGATCTGCGTGAGGACGAGGTCGCCGGTCTGGTGCCCGCGTGTGTCGTTGATCCCCTTCAGGTCATCGAGGTCCACGACCGCCACGCTGAGGGCCTGCGCGTCCCGGCCCGCGCGGCTCAGCTCCGCCGCAAACCGCTCCAGGATGCACCGGCGGTTGGGCAGGCGCGTGAGCTCATCGGTGTTGGCCAGCTCCCGGAGCTGTTCGTGCAGACGGGCTACCTCGATCGCGCCGGCGAGGTACCGCGCGACCACGGTGAGCACGTCGAGGTCTTCGGGACCAAACGCGCCGGCGGCGCTGCGGTGGGCGCTCAGCACGCCGATGACGCGGCCGCGGACCGTGAGGGGCGCGTAGATGCCGGAGCCGATGTTGTCGTGCAGCCGGTACACCCGTGGGTCGCTGCACATGTCCGGCACGTACAGCGGCTCCCCCGATTCGGCGACGGTCCAGTTGAGGCTCCGGCCGCGCGGAACGATCAACCCGGTGTAATCGGCCCGGATTCCGACGGCGCGCACGAGCGTGATCACGTCGTTGGCTTCATCGATCAGGCCGACGGTGCAGGAGTCGAACCCGGCCTCCTCCGCGAGCATCGTGAGCGTGCCGTCCAGCAGCTCCGCGAAACTCAGGACCATGGTCAGCTCGTTGGCGAGCCGCGCGAGAAAGGCGAGCGGCTTGTCGGGGCGCGCGCGCGAAAGATCCGATCCGGGCGTGTCGTTCATCGCAAGACCTCACTTCGCCCCCGGCGGCCGGAACACCCGGAACACGGACACCACCGGCGGCCGGGGCCGTACCGGTCGTGCCTCATCGCACGGCGTCTCGTGGCCGACCTCGCTATGGAACTTGTACCCACGGCTCGCGCCAGACAGACGACGATTCGACACGCCAGGCCGATGCCGGGGATTATTTCACATAACCGGAGCGGACCAGTTCGGTGAGCAGGGAATCGTCGATGAGAGAGGCGGGAACCATCTTGCGCACCTGGGGGTTGGCGCTGAAGCGCAGGTTGTTCTCGACGCCGCGCGAGTCCACGCGGGGCACGCGCGCCTGCCAGGCCGGGAAGAACGCCTTGTACGCGACGCCCGCGTCCTCCGTGGACGCCCCGGTATAGTGGGAAATGGCCGTCTGCACCGCGGCGGCGTTCGCCGGCTCCCGCACAAAGGCCCACGCGTCGACGTAGGCCCGAAGGATGCGCAACACCGTGTCCCGGTTTTGCGCGATGTAGGATTTCCGGACCGCGAGCGCCGCCTGCACCAGCGGCAGGCCGAGCCGGACGCCGCTGACGAGCTCCACGAAGCCGGCGGCTTCCGCCTTGGCCGTCGTCGGCGGGGAGAGGATCCCCCCCGCGGCCAGGCCGGCCGACATCGCCGCCATGATGCCGGACAATGTCCCGCCGGCACTGATGATGTCGACCTTGCCCGTGAGGCCGTAGTGTTCCAGGAAGAGACGCGCCGTGGTGTCGGTCGACGTGCCGGTGCGCGTGACGGCGATCTTCTTGCCGATCAGATCGCGCACGGAGTGGATGCTCTTGTCGACGTACAGCGAAAAGACGGGATAGTTGGATCCGGCGGCGATGAGCGTGAGGTCGCCGCCCGCGGCGTCGAAATCGGCCACCTCCGTCCCTCCGATGGCCATCGCCTGGGCCTCCCCGGACGACAGGGTGGCGACGGCGGAACTCCCGGTGACCTGTGCGAACGTGACGTCGAGGCCCTGCTTCGTGAAGAACCCGCGGTCGAGCGCGACCCACAGCGGCGTAAACGCGGCGCTCGCCTGCGCGTAGATCATCTTGATCGGCAGGCCGGCGCCGGCCGCGGGGCCCCCGGCGGGTCCAAGCGTCGATGCCGCGAGCACCGCGAGCAGCAGCATGGGCGCGACGCGCCCGGAGAACGATCGCATGCCGGCCCCTCCCACGTCGTGGTCGGTTCCCTGAGTGTATGCGGACAAATTGCCTCTCGGCACGGCGGGTTCCTACGGGATGGCCCGCATGGAGGGCCGGAACGGTTCCGGCGGTGAAGTCTCGAATCGATGACCCCGGCCGTCGTGGGCATCGGTGAGACGCTGATCCGCTGCACGCCGTCCGGCGGTGAGACCCTGGAGTCGGCGCCGGTCTTCACTGCGCACGTCGCCGGCGCGGAATCCAACGTCTGCGCCAACCTGGCCCGGCTGGGCGTCGCCACGGCGTGGATCTCGCGGCTCCCGCGGAATCCGTTGGGACGGCACATCGCGTCGGCGATCCGCGGGCGCGGCGTGGATACCGACGGGGTCTTGTGGGCACCGGACGGCCGCGTCGGGCTGATCTTCGTCCAGCCCGCGACGGGGCCACGGCCGGGCGAAGTCCTGTACTACCGGCGGGATTCGGCGTTCGCGCAGATCGATCCGGACGCGGTCGAGTGGGATCGCCTGGCCGGCGCCGGCGTCGTCCACCTCACCGGCATTACGCTCGGACTCGGGGAGGGGCCACGCCGCCTGGTCGAACGGTCGATCGAGGAAGCGCGGCGGCGGGGCGCCCGCATCTCGTTCGACGTCAACTACCGGGCGACGCTCTGGCCGCCGGAGGCGGCGCGGGCCACGCTCGAGCCGCTGATCCGCGGGCTCGACATCGTCTTCGTGAACGACCGGGATGCCCGAACCGTCTTCGGCGCGGACGGCGACCCGCCGTCGGTCGCGGCCGCCCTCCGCGGCCGCTTCGGTTGCGACGTGCTGGTGCTGACGCTGGGCGCGCGCGGTGCCCTCGCGCAGGACGGCGCGGGGCCGCATCAGGTGCCGGCGTATCCGGCGGACGTGGTGGATCGGATCGGGCGCGGCGACGCGTTCGCCGCGGGGTTCCTGTACGGCTCCCTGCGGGGGAGCACCGCCGACGGGTTGCGCGCCGGCGTCGCGCTGGCCGCCCTCAAGCAGACACACCCGGGCGATATGTGCGACGCCACGCCGGACGAGGTGGAGGCGCTGCTTCAGGGCTCCTTCAGCACGTTTCACCGCTGAGGCGTATCCTCAAGCAGGCGTCCCCTGCCCCCCCCGGTTGGGGGCGCCTACCCGAGATATGCCTCCGCAACCGCGGCGTAGAACCGGATTGCGTCCAGATAGTGGGACACGGCCACCCACTCGTTGGGCTGGTGGGCCTGTCCCGGCTCTCCCGGCCCGCAGATGATCACGGGAACGCGTAAGGCCGGCTGGTACACGGACCCCTCGGTCACGTACGGCAGCGCGGTGACGCGCCGCGGCCGTCCCGGGCGGCGCTCCACGACGTCGAGCGCGGCCTGCACGATCGGCGCGTCCGCGTCGGTTTCGACGGCGGGAGCCACCGCAGCGAGCGCGACGTCGACCGGAAACCCTAGATCGCCGACCGCCTCGACGACCGTCCCGAGGTACGCGTTGGGATCGTGCCCGGGCACGGTCCTCAAGTCCACTTCGATCCGGCAGCGGTCGGGCACCACGTTCGGGGCGGTGCCCCCGTGGATCGTGTTGATGCTGAGGGTGGGCGCGCCGAGCCGGGGGTGTGCCGGGAAGCGCAGCGCGCGAAGGCGGCCGATCACCTCCTGCATGCGAAGAATGGCGTTGACCCCCCGCTCCGGCATCGAGCCGTGCGCGGTCCGTCCCGCCGTGGTGACCGCGAGCCGCATCCCGCCCTTGTGGGCCACCGCGACCTCCCCGCACGTCGGCTCGCCGATCACGATCGCACCGGCGCCGGCCAGCGCCCCCGTGGATGTGAACGCGCGGGCGCCGATGAAGTCCACTTCCTCCCCCGCCGTCGCCGCGAGCACCAGGTCGCCCCGCAGTCTCAGGCCGGCGCGGCGGATCTCGATCAACGCCATCACCATCGCGGCGAGCCCGGACTTCATGTCGGCCGCGCCGAGCCCGTAGAGCCGGTCGCCCACGACGCGCGCCGACCACGGATCCTCCTTCCACGGCGTCTCGCCCGGCGGCACCGTGTCGGTATGTCCGCTCAGGACGAGCGCCGGGCGCCCGCCGCTTCCCGCGAGGCGGGCCGACAGGTTGGCGCGCCCCGGCGCGAGGACGTGCACCTCGACCGGTACGCCCGCACCGCCGAGGCGTCGGGCCAGGATTTCGGCCAGTCTCGCTTCCTCCCCGGGAGGGTTCGCGGTCTTCACGCGCACGCATTCGGCGAGGAGCCCCACGGCTTCTTGGGGGTCCACGGACCATTCCATCTGCGTCACCCCGGACACCCGGCTCGGCCGGTCCGTGGATGAGTCTACTCCGGCGGGAGTGTGGGCACCACTATTCTGCTGCGCTTCGTGCCGGGGGGGTGAGGAGTGCGATGCGTCGACACCGGTTGTCCGTGACGGCGATTGCCGTGCTGGTGGCCATCGTCGTCGGAAGCGTGGGCACCGCGGGCGCGCAGTCCGCCCCCGAGGAGTCGTATTGGGGGGAGAGCACGCTCAACGGGATCTTCCACACGTGGCCCGCGGTGGCGATTGCCGTGCTCACGGCCGTCGTGATGGGAGGGATGGTCGGCTTCTACGAATTGGACAGAACCACGATCGTGGTGGCGCTGGGCGGGATCGGCTTTCTCGTATACCGTTTCTACTGGCAGCCCGCCCACGCCGCCGCGACGTCCGTGACGCTCACGGAGTTCATGCGTTCGCTGAACTGACCCCCGCCAGATCCCATGAAGTGCGGCGAGTAGAGCCAGAAGCCACGAAGGGTCACATTCCGGAAGACGAGGTCAATGCCGTCCTGCGGAATCTGCTCGGCCAGCTCCGCC
>DASYZR010000071.1 GCA_035945995.1 bacterium | reverse complement strand
CGCGGTAACGAGAACTATCAGAAGCAGGACTACGACGCGGCGATTGCCGACTACACGGAAGCGATACGGCTCGATCCCAAGTTCGCCTACGCCTTCAACAACCGCGGCGCCGCGTATCGCGCCAAGGGTCAGTACGATCGCGCCATCGCCGATTACACAGAGGCGATCCGGCTCGATCCCCACGACGCGGCCGCGTTCTACAACCGCGGCATCGCCTACGCTCACCAGAAGAACTACGACCGCGCCGTGGCCGACTTCACGGACGCGATCCGGCTCGATCCGGGGAACGCCGCGTATTTTAGCAACCGGTGCCGGGCGCGCGCCATCATCGGCCGGGAGCTGGCGCAGGCGCTCGCGGACTGCAACGCGGCGCTGCGGCTCAGGCCGGACAGCGCCGATTCCCTCGACAGCCGAGGGTTGACGTATCTCAAGCTCGGCCGGCTCGATGACGCCGTCACCGACTATACGGCGGCACTCAGGATCAATTCGATGCTCCCGAGCGCGCTCTACGGCCGTGGCTTCGCCGAGCGGAAGAAGGGCGACGCGACCAGCGGCGACTCGGACATCGCGGCCGCGATGGCGATCCAACCCGACATCGCTCAGGAGTTCGCGGGGTATGGAGTGAAGTGAGCTTCGCCGGTGCGCTGCACGTCCTGAGTTATACTCCGGCTTTGACATCGCATCCGGTGGCTGCAATAATGATGGGTACCGCGAACGGCGGGCGGTTAGCTCAGGGGTAGAGCGCATCCTTCACACGGATGAGGCCGCAGGTTCAAGACCTGCACCGCCCACCAATTCCTACTGGGCCTTCGCTCAAATCACCCCGTCTGTCCGTCCCGTCGCTTTTGATCGGTTTGGTCATCCGAGTATGACAAGCGGTAAAGAGCCTTCAGGCCGATAAGCGGAAGACAGGCCGTGAATGTTATGGCCCTTGGCGCCCGGTCAACTGAACGGTGTCGGCATCCTGGCGGTTGTCAATCGATCCGACACATCCGCAACGATTTTCACTGATGCAGGCAACACAATAGTAAAGCCCACCGGCACACGGCCCATCGTCCGGTTGCCACGATGCCAGTTCAAAAATCTTTTTGCACGCCGGGCACGTGTTCGGTTGGCACGGATTCAAGTTCGCTCCCACGGTTTCCTCGCTCGTGGCAGGTCTCATCTTAAGGATACATTAGTTTGGTGCGGAAAGGATCGCCTCGAGCTTCCCCTTCAGGTCGGGGATGTCGCGGTCAACAGTAATCCAGACTTCCTCAGGATCAATCTCGAAGTATTGATGGACCAATACGTGTCGCATAGCCACTATCGCGGACCACGGGATTTCCGGGTGTGTCGCCCTCAGACCCTCGGAGGCATGGCTCGCCGCCTCGCCAATGATTTGTATATGGTGTACGACCCATGTTTGAAGTAGTTCATCGGCGAGAAACGCCTCGCGTCCACGAAGGGCGTAACGTTGAATGCGTTCAATCGCTTCGAGGATGTCGAGAAGACGTTCTCGATCGCCCCTCACAGGGGAACGGCATCACGGACTACGGCGTCTCTAACACGCGGACGAAGCCCACGCTCTGGCACAACGTCCACCGGACATCCCAGAGCCTGCTCCAGTTCCACGATCATCGCGGCGTGGTCCAGTAGGCTGCGTCCCGGCTCCAGATCGACCAGGAAATCGATGTCGCTATTCTCGGTCGACTCTCCGCGCACAGTCGAGCCGAAAAGGCGCACATGCCGTGCGCCGTGCGCCGCGGCGATGCGCAGAATCTCCTCTCGCTTGGCCTTGACGAGCGCTTCGCGTGTCATAAGTTGGCCTCGCTGTCAGAATACTCGGTCCAGGTCCTCGCGGCAAGGCCATAGCGCATAGCTCCTGCCGCTCAGGCGGAGAAATAAGTCCCTCGTTCGAGATCAGTGAGAAGCGTCGGCTGAACCGGCCGCCAACCGAGGCGCTCCTGAGTCACCTGGCTTGAGGCCGGGCCGTCGATTCCGGCGAAATGCTCAAACCAGCCGAAGTGTGCGGCGGCCTCCTTGCCCGACTTGCTCACGACGGGGATGCCGAGCCGCCGTCCGATCACGTCAGCGATTTCGAGGAACGCGATGCCCTCTTCGGCCACGCCGTGGAACCTGGCGCCGGCCCGAGCGTTCTTGAGCGCGAGCCTGAAGAGATGGGCGGCATCGAGCCGGTGCACAGCGGGCCAGCGATTGGCTCCGTCGCCGATGTATGCCGAGACGCCCTTTTCACGCGCAAGGTTGATGAGGATCGGCACGAAGCCGTGATCGCCTTCGCCGTGGACGGACGGGGCGAGACGCACCACCGACACGCGTACGCCTCGCGCCGCCACTGCTTCCGCGGCTTCTTCCGACGCGACACGCGGAATTGTGGTGGAGCTGACAGCGGGCCTATCTTCCTCGGTCGCGAGGCGCCCCGGCGTAAGGAGCGCGACTCCGGAGGTCACGATCAACGGGCGGTCGGAGCCGGCCAACACGGAACCGAGAGCTTCAATCGCACGCCGATCGTTTTCGGAGCTCTCCTTGAACTTCGAGAAGTCATGATTGAACGCGGTGTGGATCACGCCATCCGACTCGGCGGCGCCGCGCCGCAGGCTGTCCAGATCTTCAACGTCACCCCGATGAACCGTGGCGCCCGAGGCCGTCAGCGACTTCGCGCCGGCATCCGACCGAGCAAGGCCGAGCACCTGATGGCCGTCATTGAGAAGCTCCCGAACGATGGCAGATCCGATGAAGCCAGTTGCACCCGTGACGAAGACTCGCATCCCCAACCCTCCTCTTGCCTATTCATCCTGCTCGATTGGAGTATGGCGCTGCAGATCCGCAAGATAAATCCACAATGGTCCATACTTCTTGCCTAAAAGTCCATGGTAGGCTATAAGTGGTCTATGGGAAGTCTAGTGCATGGTCTGGCACGGGCGATCGCGGTCGTCGCTCCCGAAGAGGGAGTCCATAAAACACCGATCGCCGGCGTGCATTGCGTCAGGTACTCGACGACGAGCCGCCCAACCAGGGACCACTGGCGCGCGTGTTTGGCGATAGTCGCGCAGGGCGTCAAAGAGGTCGAGCTCGGGCGCGAAGTGTACCGATGCGCTGAGGGCCACTACACAGCAACGCCGATCAGTCTGCCCGTCATCAGCAGAGTCGCCTCGGCCACGGCCGAGAAGCCGTTTCTTGGCATGCTGATCGATTTGGATCCCGTCGTCTTGAGCGAGGTGACGGCGCAAACTGAACGAGTCGTCCTGGCGGACGCGGGGGCCCCTGTGCGCGCTCTGTTCCGTGGAAAGGCCGGCGAGAGTATGCTGGAGGCTGCGATTCGCGCAGGGAGGCCCTTTCAAACGCGGGAAGATGCGCTCGCGCTCGGACCGTTGGTCGTGAGGGAGCTGCTCTACCATCTGTTAAAGGGCGCGGAGGGATCGGCGATTCGGCAGTTTGTGCGGTCGGGAAGCACGATGCACAGAATCGCCCAGGCGGTTCACGCACTGCGGTCGGGGCTGAGCGACGAAATTGATGTCCCCGCGCTTGCGAAGGCGGCGAACATGAGCCGGTCGGCGTTCTTCAAGCACTTCAAAGAGATTACGTCCATGAGTCCGATTCAATACCAGAAACGGTTGCGCTTACATGAAGCGCGGCGGCTCCTGATCGATGAAGGTGAAACCGCGGAACGGTCCGCGTTCAGGGTGGGCTACAAGAGCGCGTCGCAATTTAGCCGGGAGTATTCCCGCATGTTCGGCAACTCGCCGTTGCGGGATGTGATGGCTCCTGCCCAATCCCAGCGCGTGACCTTTGGAGCGCGGGCTGGCGCCGGCAATGGAGTCACCGTGGTCAGCGGGGCAGCATCTGCTCGTTAAGTCTCATCCGGAAGGCGCCCAATGGCCATGTGGACCAGCGACGAACTCAGCACGATCGGCAACACTGAAGAGGTGGAAATCGCCGGCCGCCGGCGCGACGGCACGCTCCGGACGCCCGTGACGATCTGGATCGCCCGTCTCGGCGATGACCTCTACGTCCGATCCGTGAACGGACGTGACTCCGCCTGGTTCCGCGGCACCCAGGTGCGCCACGAGGGCCGCGTCCAGGCAGGCCGGGTCGGCAAAGACGTCGCCTTTGTGGAGTCCGATCCAGGGATCAACGACAAGCTCAACGCCGAATATCGCGCCAAGTACCGCCGCTATGCCGGCAAAATCCTCAACTCAATTTTGACCCCGAAGGCACAAGCCACGACGCTGAGAGTCGAGCCAAAGTCTTAGCGTCACGCCAACCACTCCTTCATCGGTAATGGACCGGTCGAGGGGTCGGCTCCTCCGGAAGAGATGCAAGGTACCTTCACGGCGGGCGGTTAGCTCAGGGGTAGAGCGCATCCTTCACACGGATGAGGCCGCAGGTTCAAGACCTGCACCGCCCACCACGCACCCCGCTGCACCGGACCGCACGAGATTGGTGGTCCTGAGTCCAGATCAGGTCGTTCCCGGAGACCGCGGCACGAGCGTTGCGCAGAGCCGCTGGCGCGGCGGGTTGTTGCGAGTACCGTACCTTGAGACCGCGGAAGGTCGCAAGGCCTTGACCGCATATTGGACCAGTCGGATGAAGCGGTACCGGAGGGAGTAACGTGATCGTTCGATACGATAAGGACGCTGATGTTCTTCTCGTCAAGCTGCGAGAGGAGCCTTCGACGGACGCCGTGGAGGAAGACGGCGGCGTCATCATCAGCTACGGCGACAAGGGGCTCCCCGTGAGCGTGGAGTTTCTCAATGCCTCGCAGCACGGCCTTGTCCAGCGGCAAGATCCCACTGTCACGTTGACTGGGTTGAAAGTGCAGGGGTAAGGCAATATTTGACTGATGCTGTCGAGCGCCCCCGCATGAATGTCTGCTACGACGAACAGCTGGATGCGTTCGATCGCTTCGAGTATGTCGAGAAGGCGTTCTCGATCGTCCCTCACAGATGAACGGCATCGCGGAGAACGGCGTCTCTGATGCGAGGGCGAAGTCCCCACTCCGGCACGACATCCACCGGGCACCCTACGGCTTGTTCTAGTTCCACGATCATCGCGGCGTGGTCGGCATGCCCACGCCGCCGGTCCTTGAGAAGCAGTTGCACTACACCATGCCCCTGGCGCGAATGAGCACGCTGCAAAGCGCGAACGGCAGGCAGGCGGTGGTGCGCTACCTGGCCGCCTTTATCCTCGCCGGGAAGTGGATGTCAAAGTGGGCAGGGTCTTTGGGGCCAAGCCCTACCAGGTTTGGTTCGGTATCGCCCTGCCGTCGACGCTGCCTTACCTCATGGCGGGCGTACAGATCGGGCTGGCCCGGGCCATCACCAACGCGGTCGCCGTCGAGATGCTCGCCAGCGTGAGTGGCCTGGGGCTCACCGCCTTCGGTTTCGCTCAGAGCTTCCACCAGAACGCCGCCTTCGTCTACGTCCTGGCCCTGGCGCTCTTTGCCATCGGCACCCGGGCGCTCGTCATCGCCGCCCGCCGCGGGTTCGCGGCGTGGGACGGCGGCTAGGCAACGCTCAGGCCGTGGAGCGTGCCAGTGGTACCGGACGCGGCACGCGCGCCGCAGACCTGAGCTTCGCGCCGACCGTCAAGTGGATCAGGAAATAGAGCGGGACGAGCATCGTCGGGACCATAATCCACGGCAAGGCGGTCATCGCCGTGGTACCCGGACCCTCCGTGAAGACCCGGAACGGTGTGCCGGGCGAAGAGAGCGCGCCGAGCGTCACCGCGTCGATGAGGTCGATGGCACCGAGAGCATTCCAGGCGCCGACCCAGCCCCGCTTCTTGGCGGCTCCGATTGCTGCGACCGCCGCAATCGGAATCGCGAGGGCACCGACAAGCATGTCTCCCCAGCCGGCAGCCGGCCCGAACGGTGCGGATAACCGCCCGTCCGCCGTCAAGATCAAGAAGAACACCCCGCCTAGCCGGGCGGCGTTCACGCCGATGAGCGCCGGAAGCGGCACTGAGAGCAGGGCGCTCCGAAACTGCGGGAATGCACCCCAGCCCCCGAACAGCAGTATCAGGAGCACCGCGGATGCCACCACGGGAATGGGGACGGCGCCGGCAGCCCGAGGGGCAGAGATGCCGAGGGCGGCGATCGTTACGATGATCACCCCCCACACCGCGGCGCCCGTGAAGGCGGCAAGCTTCGCCGATCGGTGCGCCGGCGAAAACCCGACCAGGACGCCGACGAGCACCGCATAGGTTGCCGTGCCGGCAATTGCACCAACGACCTCGAACATAGATCGCCTCCTCTCTGGTGTGTCTACGAGGCTCCCGCCAGCGTGCGGACGGCCGACAAGTCTCCTAGAATGTCGTGCCACCGGGGAACGCCGATGCCTCGCACTACGTGATTCTGAACCCGCTCCCATAGGGGCAGTGCAGCCGTCAGGCGCTCGCGACCGCGTGAGGTCAAGGTGACGAAACGCGTTCGCCGGTCCTCGCCGCCGGCGGTCTTGACCAGGCCCGCCCGCTCGAGAGGCCGGAGGTTCCGCGTCAAGGTCGAGCGATCCATCACCAAGGCCTCCGCGATTCGCGTCATCGTCGGCGGGTCGGCGAGGGCGACGGCGACCAGCACCGTGAATTGCGTGGCCCGCAGCCCGCTGGGCGTAAGCGCCTCGTCAAAGAACTGGGTTACGCAGCGAGCGGTCTTTCGCAGGTTGACACAGGCGCACTCCGCCGCGATGCGTTTCCACTGTCGCCGATCCTTCGCGGCGCCTCCCGTGACGTTCATCGGGTTCACCTCAGTGTTGCTGTGTTACGTGTATATGCAATATCTAATTCTTGTATATACAATATACTTGAGGCCGTGTCAAGATGGGTAAGGCCGGTATGGAAGCAGTCTGAGGGACTGCGATCTTCGCGAGGAGGTGTCTGGCGATGAAGCTGTATCAGGTGGGAGCGATTGTTGCGGCCGTCATGCTCTCGGCGTCGATGGTGGCTTCGGCTCAATCTTCGGCCCAATCGACGACCGTTGAGGGCCAAATTCAGGGTATTTCCGTTAGCTGCTCCGGCAAGGTGCCGGACACCTGCGCGGGCAGGGTGGACATCGCCGCCGGACTGGGATACGGCGTCACCAGCGTGTTCATCCCTGAGGGCGTGCCGATCAAGTACGGCAGCCGGCAGGTGCCGATCACGTTCCTCGAGACCGGAGACCGTGTGCGCATCGACTACACGACCACGAACTCGACCGCGGCCAACGTCAATCCGGTGCTGAACAGCGCTGCAGCTGCGACCCTCCTCACGGCGGCCGGAGGGACGAACATCCTGCCCGGCGGGGACCACGAGTCGAACTTGTAGCGCCCGCACGGGGGCGGGATTTCCGCGGTACCGCTCGGCGAAGACCCCCGACGATCGGTGCCCGCGCCGTCCGGCGCGGGCACCGGCGCGTCTCGGGAATGATTCGTCGGCGCCGGCGGCCATCGTGGAGGAGTGCGATGAAGATCGGCAGGCCATAGCAAATCGGCCTCGCAGGGTGCAGGGCAAGCATGTCACTCTGCCGAAACGCCCGCGTTAATGTAGATGGCTTTTCCTATCATCCGACGAGGACGACGCATGGCCGGCCTCGGACGATCGGAATCCAACAACCTGCCTCCGCAACTGACCAGCTTTGTTGGTCGTGAGCACGAGATCGCCGAGGTCAAGCGGTTGGTCCTGAGTTCCCGCCTGCTCACGCTGACGGGCGCCGGGGGTTGCGGCAAGACGCGACTGGCGTTGCAGGTCGCGGGTGACATAGTCGACGAATTTCCCGGTGGGGTCTGGATGATTGACTTGGCACCGCTTGCCGAGGCTTCATTCGTTTCCAGAGCCGTGGCAGCAGCGCTAAGCGTCCCGGAGCAGCCAGGCCGGGAGCTACGGGACACGCTGGCGGACTCTTTGCGCTCCAGGGCGCTTCTCTTGTTGTGGGATAACTGCGAGCATGTACTCAGCACGTCTGCCGACCTTGCCGATATGCTGTTGCGCGAGTGCTCCTCCCTGCGAATCTTGGTGACAAGCCGGGAGCCGCTGGGCGTCGAGGGGGAGATCCGATGGACCGTACCATCGCTGTCTTTTCCCGAGCTCCATGAGCCGCGGCCTCTCACGGACCTCATGCAATATGAGGCTGTACGCCTCTTCGTCGATCGGGCCATCGCCGCGCATTCGACGTTCACCCTTACGGCGAGCAACGGGCGCGCCGTCGCCCACCTTTGCCGGCAATTGGACGGGATTCCGCTCGCGATCGAGATGGCGGCGGCGTGGGTGCGGGTGCTGACGGTCGAAGAGATCCTCAACCGGCTTTCTGATCGTTTTCAGCTGCTGAGCGGTGGAAACCGCGTCACCGTGCCCCGCCATCAAACCTTGAAGGCGGCGATGGATTGGAGCTACGAGTTGCTGTCGGAGCCGGAGCGTCTTCTGCTCGCCCGCCTGTCCGTGTTTGCCGGCGGTTGCACGTTGGAAGCGGCTGAGGCGGTTTGCTCGGGACGCGACGTGGAACGGCCGGAGATGCTCCGCCTGCTGACGCGTTTAGTCGATAAGTCGTTGGTAATCGCGGACACCGGCGGCGGTGAGGCGCGCTACCGTCTCTTGGAAACTGTGCGCCAGTACGGCCGGGCGCGACTTGTCGACGCTGGAGACGCCGACGCGATCCAGCGGCGTCATCGCGACTGGTACCTGAATCTGGCGGAACGGGCGAATGCCCGGTTGCACGGCCGTGAGCAGGCCGCGTGGCTGGGGCGATTGGAGACAGAGCACGACAACTTCCGCGCCGCGATGGAGTGGAGTAAGGCGGAAACCGGCGGGACGGGCGCATGGTTGCGATTGTCCGGTGCGCTCCATGAATTTTGGTTCATTCGCGGTCACTATACTGAGGGACGGGAGTGGTTGGAAGGAGCGCTTCGCGCCGGCACGACATCACCCGCGCCGGCCCGCGCGCTGGCGCTCTGCGGGGCGGGCATTCTCGCGTGGCGTCAGGGTGACGCAACGGGAGGGACGCTGCTTCGGCAAAGCCTTGCTCTGTTCGAAGAAATCAATGATCAACGCGGCGCCGCGTACGTACTCCATCATCTGGCGCACGTGGCAGAGGAAGAAGCCGAATTCGGTCAAACGACGAACATGTTTGAGCGCAGCGTGGTCGTTTTCAAGGAAGCCGCGGACAAATGGGGGGTCGGTTGGTCTCTCTACTGTCTCGGGCATTCAATGCTCTTGCGGGGCGATCACGAACGAGCCACGGCGATGCTGACAGAGAGCCTCGCGCTCTGTCGCGAAGTCGGGAACAGGTTCACCACCGCCTACGCTCTTGGGAGCCTCGGCGCGGTCGCGGCTGGGCAGGGTGCGTACGACCGAGCGACCGCATTGATCGAAGAAGGGTTGGCGATTGGACGTCAGATCGGGTCCAGAAACTATCTTTCATGGGGAACGTGCGGATTGGCAAAGGTTTTAGTCGCTCGGGGAGATCCCGTGCGGGCCACCGTTCTCTACCGGGAAAGCCTTGCGTTGCTGCGAGAGCTCGGGAACAAGCGAGGCATCGCGGATACCCTTGAGGGACTTGCGGGCGCGGCGTCTGCTCAAGGAGATCACCGGCGCGCGGCGCGATTGTTTGGAGCAGTGGACGCGCTGCTGGCAAGGAGTCGATTCCGTTTCTGGCCGGACAATGCCGGGGACCATGATCGGCACGTGGCGGCCGCCCGAACTGCACTGGGTGAGGCACCGTTTCATGCCGCTTGGACCGAAGGCGGAATGATGAGTCTTGAGGAGGCCATTGACTATGCGCTGACGCCATCGGCCGTGTCGCAGTCAAAGCGCGAGGGGCCGACGAAGCCGGCAACGGAAAGGCGAGCGGGTCTCCTTGCGCCTCGGGAACAGGAGGTCGCCGTTCTGATCGCAGACGGCAAGACCAATCGAGAGATTGCGGCGCGCCTGTCGATTACCGAGGGTACCGTTGAGGCGCACGTCCAGCACATCCTGAACAAACTCGGGTTCAACACGCGCGCGCAGATCGCCGGCTGGCTGGTCGCGCATCAGCTGCGGTCTGCCTCACCGAGGGAAGAGTAGCCCCTCGGCGCCTTCGGGCGGCATTTGGCCGACCGAGGTGTTTCGGTGGTCCCAGGTGCCTACCCGCCGATCTGAGACATGATCCGCTGTCGGGGGATCACGCGGTGGGCAAGCCCGTGGCCCCAAGGCTTTCCATATGCGGCCGCGCGAAACTGCTCCCGGATCTCCTCATAGGTTGCCCCGGCCCGCAGCGGACTTCGGAGGTCGACTTCGCCATCCCGGAGCAGGCAGAGCCGGAGGCGACCCTCCGCGGTCAACCGGAGCCGCCCGCACTGCGCGCAGAACGGCCGGCTCACCGCGCTGATGAACCCCAGGGTACCCCGCGCTCCGGCGAGCCGGTATGTCATGGCGGGATCGTGGCCGCTCGTGTCGAGCGGCGCGAGCGGCCCGAGCGCCGCCTCGATTCGCGCCATCGTTTCGTTGCTCGGTACGTACGCTCCGGTCTGGAACCCGGCCACGCTCCCAAACGGCATCATCTCGATGAACCTGACCGACCAGTCGCGTGGGAGGCTCAGACGGGCGAGATCGACGACGTCCTCGTCGTTGAATCCTCGGACGACGACGGCATTGAGCTTGATCGGGGCGAGGCCCGCGGCGTGTGCCTCGTCGAGACCGGCCAGCACGTCTTCCAGGGCGCCCCAGCGGGTGATCCTTCGGAACTTCGCCGCGTTCAAACTGTCCAGGCTGACGTTCACCCGCCTGAGGCCGCCCTCGGCCAACGGGCGGGCCAATTCGGCCAGGCGTATTCCGTTGGTCGTCATGGCGAGGTCCTGAATGCCGGGAACCCCGGCGATGCGCCGGACGAGGTGCACAAGGTTGGGACGGACGGTCGGTTCGCCGCCGGTCAGACGGATTTTCCGGATCCCCAGTTCGGCGGCGGCGCGGATCACAAGCATCAACTCGTCGTCGGTGAGCAGTTCCTCCCGCGGTTTGAACGCGACGTGCTCGGGCATGCAGTAGACGCAGCGAAGGTTGCACCGGTCGGTGAGGGAGACCCGAAGATCGTGGAGTTCTCGACCGTACTGATCCCGCATGAGACTCTCCGCTCGGCGGGAGCCGGCGGATGGACCTCAGCCCGGCCGTTCCGCTGGGCTCGCGCCGGCTCACCGCGCCCGGTCTGCGCGATATCATGATCGCCGTTTGGTAGCTCGGAGATGGGATCGCCGGCTCTGATCGTGCCGCCCGCGAGAATCCGCGCCCGCAACCCGGCGCGGTGCACGAGCGCGCGCAATACCCCTCGCCGCGTTGCCCGTTCGAGATGCGCGCAGGGCTCGCACAGCATGACCCCTCGCAGGATGGTCTCGCCGACGCGGAACTCCCGGCCCACAAGCGTACTGAGCGTGACGCCCTCCGTGATCAGGTTGCGGCGCAGCTCGTGGGAATCGAGGACGATCCCGTCGTCGCGTCTCAGCGCCTCAAGGATTTCGCGTTCCGCGAGGGTTACCTCGGTGGCACAACCCGGATGACCCGACCGCGTCCCGGCTTGGTGAAAATAGCGATCGCCTTCGAGGCCCCGTCCTTCGACGGCGGATACCTCCTGCAGCGCAACCATGGGAGCGCCCGCGTTCCGGGCGATGAAGATGTGGACAACGCGGCCGCTGTGCATCATCCTCGGAATCGCCCGCCGCGGGGCTGGGTGCTCCCGTCTGTTACGAGACGCGCGGCGGGTCCTCATTTTGTGGTCTTGATGCTCCCGGCGGTGCCCTTGGCCACCCGGGCCCCCGGAGGCAGGACGCCGTTCGCGTGCAAGAGGAAGGCGATCACGTCCCAATACGCCTGGTCTGGCAGGCTTCCGGGATTGTCAAATGGCATCGCCCGGCTCACGTAGGCGAAGAGCTGATCCGCGGTGCGGTATCCTGCCAGCGGGTCCCACGGCGCCACCAGCGTGCGGCCGGTCCGCCCTTCGCCTCGCGCCCCGTGACATTTGGCGCACCGTTCCAGGAACACCATCTTGCCCGCGGCAACTTGATCGCGTTGAAAGGGCATTGGCGCCCTCGACGTCGTGATCGCGTACCCCGCTCCTAGCAGCGCCACCGTAGAGGCCACGGCGGGAAGCACGTAGCGTCGGAACCTCAACGGCCCTCGAAGTCTATCTCCATGCGTCACGCAACGCGCACATCAAACCGGGGGATGCCGTTGTCGAGAATATCCAGTTCGTTGGCGGTGATCTGTGCCGGCTGGACATTCCCCTTCTTGTCGGTGGCGCGCGTCATCAACGCGTGGTCGCCCGGCGTCGCGTTCCAGTCGAACTTGAACCGCGTCCACGCGATCTCCCTGTTCGTCGGGCCGGTCAGGCTCGCCCGACGCCAGGTCGCGCCTCCGTCCGCACTGTAGTCGACTCTCTGGATGCCCAGCGGCGAGTAGGCGTACCCCGTCAATGTCTGCCGTCCGGCCTTGAGCGTCGGCCGCTGGCCCCGCTGCAGCGGATAGCCTGGCGGGACATCCGGCAACTTGTCCAGGATCACGGGCAGGTTCAGGTGGCTCTTCGTCGTCTGCCATTTCGCCGTTACACCGCGGACGTCCGAGGCGGCGACGCCCATGGTCAACTCATCGTTGGGCCCCGGCCGCTCGGCCGCGTACGCCGGTCCGAGGAGGGCTTCTTCCTTCGTGTTCATGCGGGTCCAGAAGCGGTGGCGGGTAATCCGGATCTCGCTCAGCCACTTGATGCTGGCCACGCCGCCCCAGCCAGGGACGATCGCCCGGACGGGACTGCCGTGGTCCGGTGGCAGATCGGTGCCGTTCATGCCGTACGCGAGGCCGATCGCCTCGGGGCGCGCGCGGAGGTCGGACACGTCGATCGGGCGGCCGGTGTCGGGGCCGTCCACGCCGCTCCAGAAGAGGGCTTGCGCGGCGGTGCTCTTTGGCCGGACCCGGTCGAGGATCTCTCCGATCGGGACGTAATGCCACTCCACCTGCCCGATGAGCCCGAACCCGCGCATGCCGCCGTTGCCCATGCACTCGTGATAGCGTACGGCCGTCAGGCTGCGCATCTTGGCGAGGTCTGCGTAGCTGAAGTCCATGGGGCGCTCGATCGCGTCCCCGGTTACCCGGAGCTTCCACGCCGCCTTGTCTACGATGGGCGTCTTGTAGCGCGCCCGGAGGAAGAGCCGCTCAGCGGGAGTCACGTCCGACGTAAACTTCCACCAGTGCGATCCCGCCACCGTGGCCGCCAGCCAGTAGAAGTTCCCGGCGGTTCCTTCGACAAAGTTCTTCTGGTATGTGGCCATCACGTCTGCGCCCGCGCCCTGCGCCCTAGCGGGCCGCCCGACCAACCCGGCCGATGTTCCGAAGAGGGCCAGGGCGCCGCCGGTACTCAACAGCCGAACGAACTCGCGCCGGCTCAGTCCGGCTCGCCGGGCGGAGTCCCGCGACGCGTCTCCGATGTCCGCAGGTATTGGCTCCGGTAGTTTCTTCATATCCTCCCCCCCTTATGGCGGCCTCAGGTCGCGCCGCGAGATCTCGATATCCCACGAAGTGGCCCGTTCCATGAGCCGGACGGGCCCCCCCTCTGGCAGTCTAAGAGAAAGTGGGAGCCGCGCCATCCCGGAAACCCTATATAGGAACTCGGAGGAGAGGCACCGCCAGGTGCTACCTGTCTACCTGTGAAATGGACCCAATCCGAGCGCGACGATCCAGGCGGCGATCCGCGCGCGCGTGGTTAAACCCTAGCTTGTTGAAGATGTGCTGAACGTGGGCCTCAACCGTGCCCTCTGTGATCGACAGGCGAGCGGCAATCTCTCGATTGGTCTTCCCGTCCGCGATGAGGACCGCGACCTCGCGCTCACGCGGTGCAAGAAGTCCAGCCCCCCTCCCCAGAAGAGGCTTGGCCGGTTCGTGGCTCTTTATCCGACCCGCTTTGAGCAATGCGAGGGCATATTCAGCGGTCCTCTCGAGATCCGCTATGGGGCCTTCAGGCCGGGCGGAGTCTTTGTCCGGTGTCAACGCCTTTTCGCTGTCTCCTTGGGCAAGCGACACCGCCGCCAGTGCACGCAGCAGGCTAGGCATGCGATAGGCGTCTCCTACCCGCCGCGCCATTGTGAAGTCCTCCTCGAGCGACGCCGTGCCCGCTCGTCGTCTCCGAGTCTTTGCCGCGATCTTGCCAAGCCGCACGCCTGATCCCTTGCGGCGATCATGGCGCCGTGTGCGAGGGTGAGCGCCGTCGTTTCCACCGGCTGGAGCTCCCCCGTACTGTCTGCGACGACTTGCACCCAGCGGGTGACGTTCCCGCGCCACCGTTCGCACTCACCGAAACGAACGTAGTGTTCATGGACGTGTGCCACTGCGACGCCGAGCCAAAACGATGCCGACGCCATGGCCATGAATGTTGCGGCCTGGAGCCCCGTCGGCCGCCACCGCCGGCGCGGGGTGCCAGTCACCCCCGCGGGCGACGGTGGCGCGACGATGGAGGAGGCGACCAACCCCACCGCGCACCTAGAGACCGGCGGGCCCGAAGACCGCATCGATAATCAGCCACCTGCCTTGGATTCGCGCCAGGGTGGCGGTGACGGTCGCTTCGGCTCTCAGTTCCTTGGTGGCCACGTCCGCGTAATGGGACTCAAAATAGAGGCTCGCCCCGTCGCCGCGGATGTCGATGCGGATCCTTGGCGAGGCGGTCGGCGAAACCCAGTGGTTCTGTGGCTTGAAGGCCGCGGATCTCACAAACCAGTCCCGGATCTGAGCCTTGCCCTCGTATCCCGAAAAGTCTCCGACGGAGAGGGTTGCGTAATCGTACCAGAGGGACATCATCAGGTCCAAGTTCTTGGTGCTAACGGCCCGGTCGAACGTGGTTTGTACCTGATAGATCTGGACGATATCGTCGGGGCTGCTTAGTGGGGCGGCCCCGACGGTCGCGCTTACCGTGAAGACCGCCGCGACGACCAGCACGGCCAAATGCCGAACCATCGCTGTCCCCTCCTTGCTCGCCGCGAGCTTTTGAATTGGTGGCGTGGTCTTTCCACCGTCTCGCGCATTCACTGTAGCGGAGAACGGAGACGGCGCCATCGAGGAAAGGACGGACAAAATGATTTTTGCTCCAAATCGGGCAAAGTACGTACTCGGCAACCGGGTGCCGCATTCTAGGCCCGACTTGCCAAGGGCGCTCCGCGAGCGAGCGGAGCGCCACCGCCGTCGTCAGCCGGATGCGGGTTTGTGCAAGCCCTGCTCGACCGCCCACGCGGCGATCTGGGTCCGGGACGTGAAGCCCAGCTTGTTGAGGATGTGCTCGACGTGAGTGTCGACAGTCCGCTCGGCGATCACGAGGTGAGACGCGATCGCGCGGTTGGTCAATCCCCGAGCGATGAGCGAGGTAACCTCACGCTCGCGTGAGGTCAGTGTGTTGCCGGTGGCACAGGCCGGCGCGGCAACCTTCTCCATGGCCAGGGCGTATGCCATCGCCTGCTCGAGCGTCAGTGCTGCGCCCCGAGCCCAGGCTGCGCCAAAGGCACGTTCCCCGGCCCTGTCCTTCGCAACGGCCAGGTAATGGTCCCAATCCCGACGATTGAAAGACTCCAGGCGATAGCCTGCGGCGGACATCAAGGCATCGGCCGCCCCGAACAATCTGGCCGCCCACTCCGGCCTGTCGTCCGCCGACGCGCCGGCCAGCCCCGCAAGGCACTTGAGGACCATTCGCCTGTCTCCCCGCTCTTCGGCCGCCGCCAGGCTCTCGCGAAACAGCGCGCGTGACCGGTGGCGGTCGCCATACCTAAGCACCGCGTATCCGAGGTTATGGGACGAAACTCCGCTTTGCCCCTTGTCGCCGAGCGGGCGAAAGAGCCTCAACGCCTCCTCGTAGAGAGCGACCGCCCTCGGATAGTTCGCGCCCGCGCGGGCCGTGTTTGCAAGACAGCTCAAGGTTCGGGCAAGTTCCCAGGTGCTCGCCGCAGCACGATGAAGGGCAACGCTCTCCTCTAGCAACTCCGCGGCCCGGCGGTGATCACCCGCAGCCTCCGCCGCGTGGGCCAGGTAGTGAAGTGCCTCTGCGTTCCCCTCCTTGTTGGCTCCCGCGCGCGACAGCGCTAGGGCTTCTTCGCATAGGGTCGGTACCTGCGCGTAATCGCCCTGGCGATGCGCCAAGTGCGCGGCGCGGGTGAGCGCCTTCACCCGCAGCGTGGGCGGCGCGTCCCCGTGCAACGAGAGCATCCGGTCCAGCCAAGCGCGTCCCTCGGCAAAGTGGTTGTGAATGTCCCAGAAATCGGACAGCGCTGCCGCCAAACGCAATCCGGCGGGATCTTCGCCGGCCTCGATGCCGCTCGATTCCAGGGCGGCGCGCAAATTGTCGTGGTTCTCCTCAAGCTGTTGAAACCAGGCGAGCTGGTTCGGCCCGCGCAGTTCCGGCTCCGCCCGCTCGGCGAGGGTCAGGCACCAGTCGCGGTGTCGCCGCCGTGTCTCCTCAGCCTCTCCGGCCTCCGGCAGCCGCGTGCGGCCGTACTCCCGCACCGTCTCCAGCAAGCGGTAGCGGGCCTCTCCCTCGCGGCTCTCGACCTGCACCAGCGACTTATCAATCAGTTGGCTCAGAAGGTCAAGGATCTCCGCAGGCTTGAGGCCGCCGCCCGCGCAGACGGCTTCGACTGCCTCCAGCATGCATCCCCCAGCGAAGACCGAGAGCCGACGCAACAGCGATCGCTCCTTCCCGGAGAGCAGGTCGTAGCTCCAGTCCATCGTTGCGCCCAGGGTCTGCTGGCGAGGCAATGCGGCTCGGCTGCCCCCCGTGAGAAGTCCAAATCGATCGTCTAGCCGAGCCGCGATCTGGTCAACCGACAGCGCGGGCACCCTGGCGGCCGCCAACTCGATGGCGAGGGGGATACCGTCCAGCCGGCTACAGACTTGCACGACGGCCGGCAGGTTGCGGCTCGTGATGCGGAACTCCGAATCGCTAACGGCGGCCCGTTCGATGAACAGACACACCGCTTCGTAGCGCGCGACTTCTTCCGGAGACAGCAGACGGCCTGGAGGGGGTACCGACAGCGAGGGCACGCGGTAGGTCAACTCGCCCGCGATCCCCAATCGCTCGCGGCTGGTTGCCAGGACTCGCAGGTTCGGACACCTTCGAAGCAGGGCATCGACCAGTTGTCCACACGCCGTCAACAGGTGCTCGCAGTTGTCGAGCAGGAGGAGGAGCGATTTGGGATGGAGCGCGTCAACAAGCGAATCAACAAGCTGACGACCCGGCTGCTCAGGCACGCTCAGGGCCAAGGCCACGTTGTGGGGCACGAAGGCGGGGTCAGAGAGCGCCGCCAAGTCCGTGATCCAGACTCCGTCGGCGTAGTCCGCACACAGTTCGGCGGCGACCTGTAACGCGAGCCGCGTCTTGCCGCATCCCCCGGTCCCCGTGACCGTGAGGAGCCGGGTGCGGGCGAGCAGTCGCTTAACCTCGGCGATCTCCTGTGTTCGCCCGACGAACGTGGTCAGGGGGATCGGTAGATTGTTGGGCCGGGAACCTCGTCAATCCGCCACCGCGGCCTCCGGTCGACTCGGGGATGGGCCGCTGCCACCTTGCGACGTTCAGCGGTGGATGCCGCCGGTCCTCTGCCGGTGACTGCACGCACAATCGCCGGGGCGCCCGGGCCGATGCCGGCGTTTTGATGTGAGAACAGCACGAGGGTGGCGCTGAGGGGCCTTCAGGATGCGCGAGAGCATCCGGCTGGTTGCCGCGGGACCGATAGGTCATTCCGAAGGGCACGCTTTCCTCTGTGACGAACGTCCGCTGTGGCTAGCGGCCGATTATGGTTGATGGAGGCCGCTCTATGGCTGCTCCGGCGCAACCGACTTCTAGTAGATTACCCTCACAACTGACCAGCTTCATCGGGCGCGAGCGGGAAGTGGCTGAGGTCAAGCGCCTGGTGCTCGGCAACCGCCTGGTCACGCTGACGGGCGCGGGCGGGTGCGGAAAGACGCGACTGGCCCTGCAAGTCGCGGGTGACCTGCTGGACGAATTTCCCGATGAGGTCTGGATGGCTGACTTGGCGCCACTCTCGAACGCCGCGTTCGTGCCGAACGTGATTGCGGCGGTGTTAGGCTTCCCCGAGCAACCGGGCCGGAGTCTGCAGGACACCCTCGCGGAATCTCTGCGTCCCAGAGTGCTGCTCCTTCTGTTGGACAACTGTGAGAGGGTTTGGCGTGCGCGGCGTCTGCGCAGAAAGACTACCGCAGGGCGGCCCGCCTGTTTGGCGCGGCCGAATCGTTCCCTCGGCGTATATGGTTGACGGTGCCGACCGCTTGGCGGCGGCGCGGGATGCCTTGGGGGCGTCTACATTCGCGGCTGCGCACGCCGAGGGTCGCATGATGACGCGGGCGGAGGCGTTTGAATATGCGCTGGCGGCGGCCCCGCCCAACGGCCCCAAGTCTGAGGCACCCGCCAAGTCCGGCACCGGAAGGCGGACCGGACTCCTCGCACCTCGGGAGCGGGAAGTCGCGGTGCTCGTTGCGGAAGGGAAGACCAATCGAGAAATTGCCGCTCATCTTTCCACTGCAGAGGGCACCGTGGAGTCGCACGTGCAGCACATCCTCAACAAGCTCGGGGTCAACACCCGCGCGCAAATCGCCGCCTGGGTGGCGGCGCGCGGGTTGCGGACCGCGTCGGCGATGGACGGCTAGCGCCTCAACGTTCCCGGACAAGTTTCTTACTCCTATATAGGGTTTCCAGGATGGCCGGACCCGCGGCTTCTCCTAGGCTTGGGGGGAAAGCCGGAGGGGGGTGCGGCCCAATGCGTCTGCGTGGATGTCTCCTGCTCGCGCTTGCGGTATTCACGGCTGTGCAGACGGGAACGCGTGGCGGCATCGTGCGAGCCGCCATCGACGAGCGCCGAGATGTCTCTCAAGAGGCGGTCAACCGCGCCCTTCAGGCGGACATCAATAGGTCGGTCGGAGTGGTGGCCCGGCCGATCGTCGCCTCCTTGCTGCCGGCCGGCTCTCGGGCATTCAACCGGTTGGATATTGCCCGCAAGTTGGATATTGCGACGATAATTCCCGGCCGCGCTCTGGGTGCGGTCGCACTCGGCATGTCCGCCGCAAAGGCCCGCGCATCAGCAGCACGATTCGAGCGAGCGACGGGATGCGGCATTGACGTGCTTGTGCGGGGTGGGGT